>NZ_WHOV01000078.1:0-16771 GCF_009765395.1 Pseudomonas sp. BAV 4579
GACCGGCCTGGATCTGCCCTATGTCGTATCCCTACGCTGGCAATCCATGGTCGAGCCTCAAACCTATCACGCGTTGTTCACCATCCCTGATTGGGCCAGGGCAAAGATGGTAGAGCGTATCCCGGACCAGTGTCCAAGCGGCTATCACTTCGACTATCGCGAAGCCCTCACTATCGGCCTGGCGCCCGGCGGGGTGGTCAAGGTCTGGATCATGGGCCCCTGCCTCGATCCTATCGAAGTTCTGACCCTCCAGGCCGAGATCGAACCCAAGGGGCCCTATGGTGGCAAGTCGGGCGGCAAATACCGACCGCTGTCGCCGGTAGTTAAAAGCTATGTCGACAAGTACGGCGTGCCTTATGGCAGCTGGTGGGCGCCGATTCCCTACACCACGGTAGGGCTCTGAACGTCTAGCCTAACGCTCAGGCCTCGCCGTGCCGCTGCAGCGCCCATTCCACGTGCTCACGCACCAGGGGTGAGGGGTGTTCGCGCTGCAGCTTCAGGGCTTCCACAACCGGGATGCTGGTGGGGGCATTGCCCAGGCCGACGGCCAGATTGCGCAGCCAGCGCTCGTAGCCGGCGCGGCGCAGGGGCGAGCCTTCGGTGCGGCTGAGGAATTCGGCTTCGGTCCAGCGGAACAGTTCGGCCAGGCTGGCACTGTCCAGGCGGTGGCGCGGCTGGAAATCGCCTTCGGCGGTGGGCTTGGCGAAGCGATTCCAGGGACAGACCAGCTGGCAGTCGTCGCAGCCAAAGACCCGGTTGCCGATTAGTGGCCGCAGCTCCAGCGGGATGGAGCCCTTGAACTCGATGGTCAGGTAGGAAATGCAGCGCCGGGCGTCGAGCTGATAGGGGCCGACGAAGGCCTGGGTCGGGCAGATGTCCAGGCAGGCGCGGCAGGTGCCGCAGTGATCGCGCGGGGTGGGGTCGTCCACCGGCAGGGGCACGTCGACGAAGAGTTCGCCGAGAAAGAACCAGCTGCCGGCCTTGCGATTGAGCACCAGGGTGTTCTTGCCGATCCAGCCCAGGCCGGCCTGTTCGGCGATGGCCTTTTCCAGCACCGGCGCACTGTCGACGAAGGCGCGATAGCCGAAGGGGCCGATCTCGCCCTGGATGCGCTCGGCCAGTTGTTGCAGGCGCTTGCGGATCAGCTTGTGGTAGTCGCGGCCCAGGGCGTAGCGCGAGACGTAGGCGGCCGCTCCGTCGGCCAGGCGCTCGCTCATGCGGGTGTCGCCGGGCAGGTAGTCCATGCGCAGGGAAACCACCCTCAGGGTCCCCGGGACCAGTTCGGCCGGTCGCGAACGTTTGCTGCCGTGCGCGGCCATATAGTCCATCTCGCCATGGAAACCGGCGGCCAGCCAGCGCTCCAGATGTTCCTCGTGACGTGCCAGATCCAGCCCGGCGATGCCGGTCTGCTGAAAGCCCAATTCCCGACCCCAGGTCTTGATGAGGTCGGCCAGGGCGGCGAGATCGAGAGCGACAGCGGACATCGACGGGAACGCACAGGCAGGAGGGCCGCCTATTTTGCCAGACTCCGGAGGCTTTCCCAGCATGCACGACGAACTGCCGTTCCAGCTCTACAGCGCCCAGCAGATACGGGATCTCGACGCCCAACTGATCGCCGGCGATCTGCCCGGTCTCGAGTTGATGAGACGCGCGGCGGCCGCGGCCTGGCGCTCGTTGCGCCACGGCTGGCCCCATGCCGGCGCCCTCTGCGTGCTGGCCGGCGGTGGCAACAATGCCGGCGACGGCTATCTGGTCGCTGCGCTGGCGCGAAAGGCGGGCTGGCAGGCGCGGGTCTGGTACCTGGCCGATCCCGCCGGACTCCAGGGCGACGCCGCCCTGGCCCAGGCCGAGGCCCTGGCCGCCGGCGTGGACATCCGGCCCTGGCGCGCGGACGCTCCGCTCGAAGGCGTGGTGGTCGACGCCTTGCTGGGCACCGGGCTCAAGGGCGCCGCACGCGAGCCCTATGCCGCGGCCATCGAGCGGATCAACGCCAGCGAATTGCCGGTGGTGGCCATCGACATCCCCTCCGGACTTGATGCCGACACCGGCGCTGCGGCGGGCGCTCTGGTGCGCGCCGATCTGACCATCACCTTCATCGGCCTCAAGCTCGGGCTGTTCACCGGCAAGGGCCCGGATCACGTCGGCAGTCTGGTGTTCGAGCCGCTGGTGGAGGAGCCGCAGAATCCCGCCCATGCCACCGCCCAGCGCCTGGCGCCTGGCAACCTGCCGCGCCTGGCGGCGCGCCCGCTCAATGCGCACAAGGGGCAATACGGTCATCTGCTGGTGATCGGCGGCGACGAAGGTACTGGTGGCGCAGCCATCATGACCAGCGAGGCGGCGCTGCGCTGTGGCGTGGGCATGCTCAGCCTGGCGACCCGACCGTCCAACGTCACCGCGGTGCTGGCGCGGCGGCCGGAAGTGATGGTCGCCGGGGTGCATTCCAGTTTCGCCGTGCTGGAGCTGGCCAGGAAGGCCGATGTGCTCGCGGTCGGACCGGGCCTGGGGCAGGGCGCCTGGGGCAAGGCCCTGGCCAGTGCCGCCGCGACGCTGGACGTCGCCCAGGTCTGGGACGCCGATGCCCTCAATCTGCTGGCCGCCGGGGTGGTCGAGGCGCCACGTGGGCCCTGGGTGATGACGCCCCATCCCGGCGAAGCGGCGCGGCTGCTGGAGGTCTCGATCAAGGATATCGAGGCCGATCGCCCCGGCAGCGCCCGCGAACTGGCGCGGCGCTACGGCGGCGTGGCGCTGCTCAAGGGCTTCGGCACCCTGATCGCCCACCCGGACGGCCGCATGGCGCTGTGCGGAGAAGGGCATCCGGCGATGGCCACGGGTGGCCTGGGAGACATTCTCACCGGTATCATCGCCGCCCTGCTGGGGCAGGGGCTGGCGCCCTTCGAGGCCGCCTGCCTGGGCGCCTGGCTGCACGGCCGTGCCGGCGCCGAGCTGGGTCGCCAGGGCCGCGGTCTCGCCGCCAGCGATCTGCCCCCGGTCGCCCGCCAGTTGCTCGAGGAACTCCAGCCATGCCTGAACTGACCCTGCACGCCGCCGACGAAGACGCCATGTATGCCCTGGGTACCCGCCTGGCCCAGGCCAGCGGCGGTCGCGGTGTGCTCTATCTGCACGGCGATCTCGGTGCCGGCAAGACCACCCTGTCGCGGGGCATCCTGCGCGGTCTCGGCCATGGCGGCGCGGTGAAGAGTCCTACCTTCACCCTGGTCGAGCCCTACGAACTGGCCAGCGGTGCGGTCTATCACTTCGACCTCTACCGCCTGGCCGATCCGGAAGAGCTGGAGTTCATGGGGATTCGCGACTACTTCACACCCGAGGCCTTGTGCCTGGTGGAATGGCCCGAGCGCGGTCAGGGCTTTTTGCCAAAGCCGGACCTGGACATTACCATTACGCCACGCGCCGACGGCCGTGATCTACGCCTGGTCAGCCAGGGCGCTCACGGCGAGGCCTGGTGCGCCGCCCTCGCGCCCTAGGCGCCGATCCCTCGTTCTCCAGCTATACGGTCGCAGGCATGCGCAAGCGTTTTTTCAGGTCGGGACTCGGCCTGTTGTTGTTGATTCTCAGCAGTCAGTTGCTGGCCGCCACCCAGATCAAGGGCATGCGCGTCTGGCGTGCGCCCGACAATACCCGTCTGGTGTTCGATCTGACCGGCCCGGTCAAGGCCAGTGTCTTCACCCTCAGTGCCCCGGATCGCATCGTCATCGACCTGTCCGGCGCACAGCTCGACGGTGGGCTGAACGAAAAGCCGCTGCGCAACACCCCCATCACCGGCCTGCGCGCGGCCCAGCGTTCGCCGGGCGAGGTGCGCCTGGTGCTGGACACCAAGGGCGCCCTGACGCCCAAGAGTTTCACCCTGGCGCCCAACAAGGAATACGGCAATCGCCTGGTGGTCGATCTGTACGACCAGGGCACCGATCCGGCCGCCAGCGACATCCCCGCCACCGTCACGCCCAACCTGCCGGCCACCCCGGTGACCCCGGCCCAGCCGGCGACCCGTCTGCCCTCCAGCCCCAGCGGCAAGCGCGACGTGGTGGTGGTGATCGACCCCGGTCATGGCGGTGAGGATCCGGGCGCCATCGGCCGCGGCAGGCTGTACGAGAAGAACGTGGTGCTGGCCATCGCCAAGCAGCTGCAGGCCAATCTCAACCGGCAGAAGGGCTTTCGCGCCGAGCTGACCCGCACCAGCGACTACTTCATCCCGTTGCGCCAACGACAGGTCATCGCCCGCAAGAAGGGGGCCGACCTGTTCATCTCCATCCATGCCGACTCCGCACCCAGCGCCAGCGCCGAGGGCGTCACCGTCTTCGCCCTGTCCCAGCGCGGCGCCACCTCCGAGGCGGCGCGCTGGCTGGCCGATGCGGAAAACCGCTCCGACCAGGTTGGTGGGGTGTCCGATGCCCTGGACAACAAGGACCCGATGCTCGCCGGGGTGCTCATGGACCTGTCCATGACCGCCACCGTGGCCTCCAGCCTGGAGGTCGGCCAGACCATCCTCGGTCAGGTCGGGCGCGCGACCAAGCTCCTGCATTCGCGGGTGGAGCAGGCCGGTTTCATGGTGCTGAAATCGCCGGACATCCCCTCGATCCTGGTGGAGACCGGCTTCATCACTAATGCCAACGAGTCGGCCAAGCTGGCCAGTCCGGCGCACCAGGGTCTGCTCGCCCGGCAGATCCAGGCCGGTATCGTGCAGTACTTCCAGCATCGTCCGCCGCCAGGCACCTACCTGGCCTGGCAGCGCGAGCAGCGGGGCGACAAGGTAGGCAGCGTGCGCGGCTTCGATCAGCACCGGGTGCAGCCCGGCGAAAGCCTGAGCCTCATCGCCCGTCGCTATGATGTCGATCTCTCCACCCTGCGCGCCGCCAACGGGCTGCGTGGCAATCGCATCCGCTCTGGTCAGGTGTTGACCATCCCCACCCACGAACTGGCGGCCAGCAATGACTGAACCCCGGCGCATCCAGCTGCTCAGCCCGCGGCTGTCCAACCAGATCGCCGCCGGCGAGGTGGTCGAACGCCCCGCCTCGGTGGCCAAGGAGCTGCTGGAGAACAGCCTGGACGCCGGTGCCCGGCGCATCGACATCGAGGTGGAACAGGGCGGGGTCAAGCTGCTGCGCATCCGCGACGACGGTCACGGCATCCCGGCGGATGACCTGCACCTGGCCCTGGCGCGCCACGCCACCAGCAAGATCTATCACCTGGACGAATTGGAAAGCGTCACCAGCCTGGGCTTTCGCGGCGAGGCCCTGGCGTCGGTCAGTTCGGTGTCGCGCCTCACCCTGACCTCGCGTTTTCGCGGCGAGGACCAGGCCTGGCAGGTGGAGACCGAAGGCCGCGAGATGCAGCCACGGGTGCAGCCCGCCGCCCATCCCCAGGGCACCTCGGTGGAGGTGCGCGACCTATTCTTCAATACCCCGGCGCGGCGCAAGTTCCTGCGCGCCGAAAAGACCGAATTCGATCACCTGCAGGAAGTGGTGCGGCGCCTGGCGCTGGCGCGCTTCGACGTGGGTTTTCATCTGCGACACAACGGCAAGAGCGTGCTGGCCCTGCATCCGGCGAGCGATCCCCAGAGCCAGGGGCGGCGAGTCGGCGCAGTCTGCAGCCCGGCTTTTCTCGAACAGGCGCTGCCGCTGGAGCACGAGCGCAACGGCCTGCGCCTGTGGGGCTGGGTCGGCCTGCCGACCTTTTCGCGCAGCCAGGCGGATCTGCAGTACTTCTATGTCAACGGCCGCATGGTGCGCGACAAGCTGGTCGCCCATGCGGTGCGCCAGGCCTATCGCGACGTTCTCTACAACGGCCGCCACCCGGCCTTCGTGCTGTTCCTGGAAGTGGATCCGGCGGTGGTGGACGTCAACGTCCATCCCACCAAGCACGAGGTGCGTTTCCGCGACAGCCGCCAGGTGCACGACTTCCTCTACGGCACCCTGCACCGCGCCCTCGGCGATATCCGTCCCGACGACCAGATCGCCGTGGTGGCGCCCACGACCCCGGCGCCGCTGAGCGGTCCGGCCGCCGGTGAATTCGGCCCCCAGGGCGAGATGCGCCTGGCCGCCGCTATGTTGCACGACAGCCCTGCGCCGCCGGCCCAGCCCTTCGCCGGTGGTGGCGGGGCGGGTGGCGCCGCGCATTACGCGCCCACCCCGCAGCCCTATGCGGGCGCGCCGGTGGCCGAGGTGCAGAGCGCCTACAAGGCCTTCTTCGCGCCGCTGCCGGAGGGTGCCGAAGCCGCGTCCCTGCCGGTGGAACAGGGCGACGTACCGCCGCTGGGTTATGCCCTGGCGCAACTCAAGGGCATCTACATCCTCGCCGAGAATGCCCAGGGCCTGATCCTGGTGGACATGCACGCCGCCCACGAGCGCATCACCTACGAGCGGCTCAAGGTGGCCATGGCCAGCGAAGGCCTGCGCGGTCAGCCGCTGCTGGTGCCGGAATCCCTGGCGGTCAGCGAGCGCGAGGCCGATTGCGCCGAAGAGCACGGCCAGTGGTTCGAGCGGCTCGGCTTCGAATTGCAGCGGCTCAGCCCCGAGACCCTGGCCATCCGGCAGATCCCCGCGCTGCTCAAGCAGGCCCAGGCCGCGCGACTGGTGCAGGACGTGCTCGCCGACCTGCTGGACTATGGCACCAGCGATCGCATCCAGGCGCACCTCAACGAATTGCTCGGCACCATGGCCTGCCATGGCTCGGTACGCGCCAACCGGCGGCTGACCCTGCCTGAGATGAATGCCCTGCTGCGCGACATGGAAACCACCGAGCGCAGCGGCCAGTGCAACCACGGTCGGCCCACCTGGGCCCAGCTCAGCCTGGACGACCTGGACAAACTCTTCCTGCGCGGCCGCTGACCGCCCCGCCGTGTCCCGCGCGGCGCCCTTCGAGAATCCCTCATGACCGCCCCCCTGCCGCCCGCCATCTTCCTCATGGGCCCGACCGCCTCCGGCAAGACCGATCTCGCCATCGAACTGGCACGGCTGCTGCCCGTCGAGCTGATCAGCGTGGACTCGGCGCTCATCTATCGCGGCATGGACATAGGCACCGCCAAACCCGGCGCCGAGCTGCTGGCCGCCCATCCGCACCGGCTGGTGGACATCCGCGATCCCGCCGAGAGCTATTCCGCCGCCGAATTTCGGGCCGATGCCCTGGCGGCCATGGCCGAGATCACCGCGGCCGGACGCATCCCCCTGCTGGTGGGCGGCACCATGCTCTATTTCAAGGCCCTGCTCGAAGGCCTGGCCGACATGCCCGGTGCCGATGCCGGGGTGCGCGCCGAGATCGAGGCGCTGGCGGCCACGGCGGGCTGGGGCGAGATTCATAGACAACTGGCCGAGGTCGATCCGGTGTCGGCCGCGCGCATCCATCCCAACGACCCCCAGCGCCTCCTGCGCGCCCTCGAGGTGTATCGGGTCAGCGGTCAGTCGATGACCGCGCATCGCGCGCTGCAAATGAGCGCCAATGCCGATTCGAACGGCGCGCCCCAGACGCAATTACCCTATACTGTGGCCCAATTGATCCTGGCGCCCGGTCGGCGTGAGGTGCTCCATGCGCGTATCGCCGAGCGCTTCAATCTGATGCTGGAACAGGGCTTCATCGACGAAGTTTCAGCCTTGCGGGAACGTCCCGATCTGCATCCTGGTCTGCCGTCCATGCGATCCGTAGGCTATCGTCAGGTGTGGGAGTTCCTGGAAGGGGATTGCACGCGGGAAGAGATGGTGGCGCGTGGCGTGGCGGCGACGCGGCAATTGGCGAAGCGGCAGTTGACCTGGTTGCGTGGCTGGCCCGCCGCGCACAGCTTCGACAGCCTGGCTTGTGACAATCTGCCGCGGATCTTGAAATGCCTGGCCGGTGACACCATATCGCCCCACAGCTGAATCGTTTTTGTCCGCGTGTCCATGGTGGGCAGCGGAAACTGGCATGTCGCCAGATCGGTATTTTCATTTCCTTAGGAGAGCGACACGATGTCAAAAGGGCATTCGCTACAAGACCCTTACCTGAACACCCTGCGTAAAGAGCGCGTTCCGGTTTCCATCTATCTCGTCAACGGTATCAAGCTGCAGGGTCAGATCGAGTCCTTCGACCAGTTCGTGATTCTGCTCAAGAACACCGTCAGCCAGATGGTCTACAAGCATGCAATCTCCACCGTGGTGCCGAGCCGCCCGGTCCGTCTGCCCAGCTCCGAGACGAGCGAGTCGGATAGCGAATAAATAACAAGAGGAGCGCCCTGTTGTTCTTCGAGCGTCACGAAGGTGGTGAGCGGGCCATTCTGGTCCATTTGGAAGGCCTGCATCCCGAGGCGCGCGAAGATCCTCAGGAGTTTCTCGAACTCGCGCGATCGGCGGGTGCGGAGACCGTGTCTTTCGTCACGGTGAATCGCAGCCAGCCGACCGCGCGTTATCTCATCGGTACCGGCAAGGTCGAAGAACTGCACGACCAGGTGCACGCCCATGCCGCCGATCTGGTCATCTTCAACCATGACCTCACGCCCAGTCAGGAACGCAACCTCGAAAAAGCCTTCGAGTGCCGCGTCCTCGACCGCACGGGCCTCATTCTCGATATCTTCGCCCAGCGCGCCCGGACCCACGAGGGCAAGCTGCAGGTGGAGCTCGCCCAGCTCGAACATATGAGCACGCGGCTGGTACGCGGCTGGACCCACCTCGAACGCCAGAAGGGCGGTATTGGTCTGCGCGGCCCGGGTGAAACCCAGCTGGAGACCGACCGTCGTCTGCTGCGGATCCGCATCCGCCAGATCCGCCAGCGCCTGGACAAGGTGCGCAGCCAGCGCGAGCAGGCCCGGCGCGGGCGTCGGCGGGCCGAGATTCCCTCGGTGTCCCTGGTCGGCTATACCAATGCCGGCAAGTCCACCCTGTTCAACAGCCTCACCGAATCCGGCGTCTATGCGGCCAACCTGCTGTTCGCCACCCTCGATCCCACCCTGCGCCGTCTGGAGCTGCCGGATCTGGGGCCGATCGTGCTGGCCGATACCGTGGGCTTCATCCGCCATCTGCCGCACAAGCTGGTCGAGGCCTTTCGCGCGACCCTGGAGGAATCCAGCAACTCCGACCTGTTGCTGCACGTGATCGATGCCCACGAGGACGATCGCCAGCTGCAGATCGAGCAGGTCGAGGCGGTGCTGCACGAAATCGGCGCCGATGAGCTGCCGATGCTGGAAATCTACAACAAGCTCGATCTGCTCGACGGGGTCGAGCCGCATATCCAGCGCGACGACGAAACCGGGCGCCCGATCCGGGTCTGGGTGTCGGCGCGCGAAGGTCGCGGTCTGGAGCTGGTCGGCCAGGCCGTCGCCGAATTGCTCGGCGAGGATCTCTTCGTCGGCGTGCTGCGCCTGCCCCAGCGGCATGCCCGGCTGCGCGCGCAGCTGTTTGACCTGGGCGTGGTTCGCCAGGACGATCATGATGACGAAGGCAACATCCTGTTGTCTGTACGAGTACCCCGCGCCGAACTCAATCGACTGCTCAGCCGGGCCGGTGAAGAGCCGGAAGTCTTTATCCAGCAACATGTTTTGCAATAAACCCCCGCTCGGCGCTTTTGTTCGGGCAGGGACCATCCGGTAGCATTGGTCGGCGCGCCATTTCGGCGCGTTTTCGCGTTATCAGTAGGGAGAGCGCTATGGCTTGGAACGAGCCCGGTGGCAACTCGAACAATCAAGACCCCTGGGGCGGCCGCAACAACAACGGTGGCGGCAATGGTGGACGCAAGGGGCCGCCGGATCTCGACGAAGCCTTGCGTAAGTTTCAGGACCGCATCAACCGCCTGGTCGGCGGCAAGAAGCGGTCCGGCGGCAGTGGCGGCGACAGTTTCGGCTCGGGTGGTGGCAAGGGCTTGCTGCTCCTGGGCGTACTGCTGGTCGGCGCGCTCTGGCTGTACAACGCCGTCTACGTTGTGGACGAGCAGGAGCAGGCGGTGGTGCTGCGCCTGGGCAAATACCATGAGACGGTAGGGCCCGGCCTGAACATCTACTTCCCGCCCTTCGAGACCAAGTACCAGGAAAACGTGACCCGTGAGCGGGCCTACAGCAAGCAGGGCGCCATGCTGACCCAGGACGAGAACATCGTCGAGGTGCCGCTGACCGTCCAGTACCGCATCACCAACCTCAAGGACTTCGTCCTCAACGTCGACCAGCCCGAGGTCAGCCTGCAGCAGGCGACCGACAGCGCGGTGCGCCACGTGGCCGGCTCCTCGACCATGGATCAGTTGCTGACCGACGGCCGCGAGCAGGTCGCCACCAATGTGCGCGAGCGTCTGCAGCGCTTCCTCGACACCTACGGCACCGGCATCACCGTGACCCAGGTGAACATCCAGAGCGCCGCGGCGCCGCGTGAAGTTCAGGAAGCCTTCGACGACGTGATCCGTGCTCGCGAGGATGAGCAGCGCGAGAAGAACCAGGCCGAAGCCTATGCCAACGGCGTGATCCCCGAGGCTCGCGGTGCTGCCCAGCGCATCATCGAGGAGGCCAACGGCTATCGCGACGAAGTCGTGGCCCGGGCCCAGGGTGATGCCTCGCGCTTCAGCCAGCTGGCGGTCCAGTACGCGGCCAATCCGCAGCTGACCCGCGAGCGTCTGTACATCGAGACGATGCAGGAAGTGCTTGGCCAGTCGAGCAAGATCATGGTCACCGGTCAGGCCGGCCAGAATCTGCTCTATCTGCCGCTCGACAAGCTGATGCAGAACCGTGCCCCGGCACCGACCTCGGCCATCAGCAGCGGTGCTGCCCCGGCGGCATCGAGCGACACGGCGGCCTCGGTCATTCGCAATCTGCCGCAGTCCACCGAAGCGCGTACGAGGGAGAGCCGCTGATGAGCAACAAATCGCTGGCCGCGCTGATCGTCGTGGTCGTTCTGGGCCTTGCGGCCTGGAGCAGTCTGTTCGTGGTGAAGGAGACCGAGCGCGCGGTGATGCTGCGCTTCGGTCGCGTGGTCGAGCCCAACCTGGAGCCCGGTCTGCACTTCAAGATCCCGTACGTCAACCGGGTACGCAAGTTCGATGCCCGCCTGCAGACGCTGGATACCCCGACGCAGCGTTTCCTGACGCTGGAAAAGAAAGCGGTGATGGTCGATGCCTACGCCAAGTGGCGCATCTTCAATGCCGATCGCTACTACACCGCGACTTCGGGTCTCAAGCAGATCGCCGACGAACGCCTGCTGCGCCGCCTGGAAGCGGGACTGCGTGACCAGTTCGGTCGTCGCACCCTGCACGAGGTGGTCTCCGGTGAGCGGGATGCCATGGTCGGTTCGCTGACCGCGGCGCTGAACAAGATGGCCAACCAGGAGCTGGGTATCGAGGTGCTGGACGTACGCGTCAAGGCCATCGACCTGCCCAAGGAAGTCAGCCGCAGCGTCTATGAGCGGATGAGTACCGAGCGTGAACGGGAAGCCCGTGAGCACCGGGCCAAGGGTCGCGAACTGGCCGAAGGCATCCGTGCCGACGCCGATCGTCAGCGCCGCGTGCTGCTGGCCGAAGCCTATCGCCAGGCCGAACAGGCCCGTGGTGAGGGTGATGCCCAGGCGGCCCAGGTGTATTCCCAGGCCTACTCGAAGAATCCGTCGTTCTTCTCCTTCTATCGCAGCCTGCAGGCCTATCGCTCCAGCTTCTCCAGCAAGAGCGATGTCCTGGTGCTGGATCCGAAGAGCGATTTCTTCAAGTATTTCCAGAGTCCGGGGCAGTGAGGTCCGGGATGAGCGGCGGCTAGGCTTCGCTCGTCGTTCATCCCCGATCGCCGATTTTTTCGTGTTATCATGAATCAGCCGGGGCCATCCCCGGCTTTTTTGCGTCCGTACGAAACCCGTGGAAGGGCGACGCCCTGGCTGATCCGGGTAGCAATCCACGGCAGAGCGGCTTGATCCGGCGGCAGGATTCTCCAGGAATCCACTGCGCCGACCTCGGCAGCCGCGTGCCGATCCATGACATGGAGAAGAGGCCTAATGGCTACGGTAGACCGCTGGCTGCTGCCTGACAGTATCGAGGAAATCCTGCCGCCCGACGCGGCGCGCATCGAAGGCGCTCGGCGCCGGGTGCTGGAACTGTTCCATTGCTGGGGCTACGAGTTCGTCATCACCCCGCACCTGGAATTCCTGGAATCGCTGCTCACCGGCGCGGCCAAGGAGCTGGAGCTGCGCACCTTCAAGGTGACCGATCCCAGTTCCGGTCGCCTCATGGGCTTCCGCTCCGACATCACGCCCCAGGTGGCGCGCATGGAAGCCCATAGCCTCAAGCAGAGCGGCCCGAGCCGACTGTGCTATGCCGGCAGCGTGCTGCATACCCGTCCCCGTGCCCTGTCCACCTCGCGCAGCCCGATCCAGGTCGGCGCCGAGCTCTATGGCGTGCCCGGCAGCGAAGGGGATCTGGAAGTCATCAGCCTGATGCTCGATGTGCTCGAGCAGGCCCAGGTGCCCGATATCCACATGGATCTGGGGCACGTGGGGATCTATCGCGGGCTGTGCCAGGCGGCCGGCATCTCCGGCGCCAGCGAGCAGCAGCTGTTCGATGCCCTGCAGCGCAAGGCGGTCGACGAGATCGCCGAGCTGACCGCCGAGTTGCCCGCCGCCGAGCGCGGCTGGCTGCGTGCCCTGGTCGAGCTCAGCGGCGATGCCGCGGTGCTCGACCAGGCCCGGCAGCGCCTGGCGGGTGCGCCCGCAGGCGTCCTGCAGTCGCTGGACGAGCTGATCGCCCTGGCCGATTCGCTCAAGGGGCGTTTCCCGGGCGTGCCGCTGTATTTCGATCTGGGCGAGTTGCGCGGTTATCACTACCACACCGGGGTGGTCTTCGCCGCCTTCGTGCCGGGCACCGGGCAGTCCATCGCCCAGGGTGGTCGCTATGACAACATCGGCGCCGACTTCGGCCGTTCGCGTCCCGCCACCGGCTTTTCCACCGATCTGAAGACCCTCGTCGAGCTGGGCACCGCCGTGCTCGACGAGCCGCGCCGCGGTATCTGGGCGCCGGCTGGCCATGCGCCGGTGCTCTGGCAGGCGGTGCGCGAATTGCGCGCCGCGGGCGAGCGGGTGGTCCAGGCCACCGGTCATGATGACGCGGACCAGCTGCACAGCTCGGGTTGCGATCGCCGCCTGGTCGAGCAGCAGGGCGCCTGGGTCGTGGTGCCCTTGAATTCCTAAGCACCGGATCTGGCATCCGGGTGAACGTGAGCATCGTCGGCCTGGCCGACAGAAATCTTCCTGACAGGGGATAAGGTTATGGGTAAGAACGTCGTCGTCCTGGGCACCCAGTGGGGTGATGAGGGCAAGGGCAAGATCGTGGACCTGCTGACCGACCAGGCCGCTGCCGTGGTGCGTTATCAGGGCGGCCACAACGCCGGCCACACGCTGGTCATCGATGGCCAGAAGACCATCCTGCGGCTGATTCCCTCGGGCATCCTGCGCGCCGACACCCAGTGCCTGATCGGCAATGGCGTGGTGCTGTCGCCGGAAGCCCTGTTCAAGGAAGTCGGCGAGCTGGAAGCGCGCGGCGTGCCGGTGCGCGAGCGCCTGCGCATCAGCTCGGCCTGCTCGCTGATCCTGCCCTATCACGTGGCCCTGGATCAGGCGCGTGAGAAGGCCCGTGGCGAAGCCAAGATCGGCACCACTGGTCGCGGCATCGGCCCGGCCTACGAAGACAAGATCGCCCGTCGCGGTCTGCGTGTCGGCGATCTGTTCCACCCGGAGCGTTTCGCGGTCAAGCTCAAGGAAGTGCTGGATTACCACAATTTCGTCCTGCAGAACTACTTCAACGAGCCGCCGGTGGACTTCCAGAAGACCTACGACGAGGCGATGGAGCACGCCAAGGTCATGCAGCCGCTGGTCATGGACGTCGTCAGCCGTCTGCACGAGCTGCGCAAGGCCGGTGAGAACCTGATGTTCGAAGGTGCCCAGGGCACCCTGCTGGACATCGACCACGGCACCTATCCTTTCGTCACCAGTTCCAACACCACCGCCGGTGGCGTGGCGACCGGTTCCGGCGTGGGTCCGCTGTATCTGGACTACATCCTCGGCATCACCAAGGCCTACACCACCCGCGTCGGCTCGGGTCCCTTCCCGACCGAACTGTTCGACGAGACCGGCGCCTACCTGGCCAAGCAGGGTCATGAGTTCGGCTCCGTCACCGGGCGTCCGCGCCGTTGCGGCTGGTTCGACGCCGTCATCCTGCGTCGCTCCATCGAGATCAACAGCATCTCCGGCCTGTGCCTGACCAAGCTGGACGTGCTCGACGGTCTGGAAACCGTGCGTATCTGCACCGGTTACAAGGATGCCGCCGGCAACCTGCTGACCGAGGCGCCTACCGACGCCGACAGCTACATCGGTCTGCAGCCGGTCTACGAGGACATGCCCGGCTGGAGCGAATCCACCGTGGGTGCCCAGAGCCTCGAGGCGCTGCCGGCCAATGCCCAGGCCTACATCCGCCGTATCGCCGAGCTGGTCGAGGCGCCGATCGACATCGTTTCGACCGGTCCGGATCGCAAGGAAACCATCGTGCTGCGCCATCCTTTCGCCTGATGCGCTAAAAGGATGCAGCCTGAAAAGCCCCGCCCCGTGGGGCTTTTCTGTTTTCGGGGTGCGAGAGGCGCTGGTAGGTCGGGGACGGCCGCTGGTCCGAAATGGCCAGCATATTGCTATGACTATTTATCGCTGAGGCTCCAGCTCTCCTCGAGTTGGCCGACAGCCTGTAAATGTCCCTCGCCGCTGGAGACCCCCATGTCGTTTCTCTTGTCGCTGCTGCGCAGCCGCCTGTTGCTGCCGGTATTCATCAGTCTGTTGCTCGCCGTCGTTCTCCAGGTGGGTCTGGCGCTCTGGCTGACCCAGGATGCGGTGAAGGGCCTGCAGTCCGGTCTGGCCGCACGCCTGTCCGGTGAATCCGAGCAGCTCGCCGAGACCCTGCGCCAGGCCGGTGGCGAGGTGGATGGCAGTCTTGCCGAGCTGGCCGGGCAGACCCGCACGCGGCTGGCCGAGGGGCTTGCGCAACGCCTGGCGCGCGAGCGGCAGCAGGTGGGTGAGACCCTGACCGCTACCCTCAAGAGCAATGCGCAGAATCTGGCCGAGTTGCTGGCGGGCGTGGCGCCCAAGGCGATGTGGGATGCCGATGTACCGGCGCTGTCCGACCTGGCGCGGCGGGCGCAGGGCAATCCCGAGGTGCTGTTCGTGGTGTTCCAGGATGCCCAGGGCCAGAATCTGACCCGTTATCTCAATCGTCAGGATGAGCGCGTGGCGCGCCTGCTCGCCATGGGGCAGGGCGAGGGTGCCCTGGCCAAGGTGCTGGATGCGGCGACCCGGGATCCCTCGGTCTATCGCGTGGATGCCTCCATCAGTCCCAATGGCGTGGAGATCGGCAAGGTGGTGGTGGGCTTTTCCACTCAGGTCATCGAGCGCACCGGCGCGGCCCTGGATCAGAGCTTCAAGAGTCTGATCGACGACGCTGGCGTTCTGGTCTCCAGCAGCGTGACGGCCGCCGCCAAAGGCAGTGCCGCGACCCTGGCGACGCGCCTGGAAGGCACTCGCCAGGCCGCCCTGGCCATGAGTCGCAATGCCGGTGAGACGGTCGCCGCCCTGGCGGGCGCGCTGCGCTGGCAGATCGCCCTGGGGCTGGTCGTGGTTGGCGTGGTGATGGTCGTGGCCGTGGCGCTGGTGCTGGGTCGACGGGTGCTGCGCCGGATCGGCGTGCTGCAGCGGGCGCTGGACGATCTGGCGGCCGGGGAGGGGGATCTGACCCGCCGCCTGCAGCTGGGGCAGGGCGATGAGATCCAGGCGTTGGGTGGCGCGGTCGATCGCTTCCTGGCCAAATTGCAACCGCTGGTAGGCGAGGCCCATGGCGTCGCCGCACGCACCGGCGAGGAAATCCGCGGCCTGGCCGGCAGCAGCGCCACCGCCGAAGCGGCAGCGCTGCGTCAGCGCGAAGAGGTGGCCCGCAGCCTGGAGGCCTTGTCCGGCATCGCCGCGGAGGCCGAGGGCGAAAGCCTGGCCATGCAGGGCGCGCTGCAGCAGGTGGAAGCCATCCGCAGCTCGGCCCAGAGCAATGCCCGGATCGCCACCGAGGTGGCCGAAGGTATCGAGGGGCTGGTGACCCAGGTCGAGTCGGGTGCCCGGGTGATCGAGCGGCTGGCCGCGCAAAGCGAGCAGATCGAGGTGGTGCTGGACGTGATCCGTGGGATCGCCGAGCAGACCAATCTGCTGGCGCTCAATGCGGCCATCGAGGCGGCTAGGGCCGGCGAGAGCGGGCGTGGCTTCGCGGTAGTCGCCGATGAGGTGCGGGCGCTGGCCAGCAAGACCCAGGAGTCCACCGGCAGCATCCGGACGCACATCGCCGGACTGCAGGACGGGGCACGCGAAGCGGTCGCCGCCATAGGCGCGGCGCGGCAGCAGGCCAGCAGCGGGTTGACCGTGCTGCGCGACAGCAAGCGCATCCAGCAGGATGTCCACCGCGCAGTGGACCAGGTGCATGCCAGCATGAGCACGGCTGCCCAGGCCGCCCAGCGCCAGGCGGCGGGTGCCGCGGCGGTGCGCCAGCGAGTCGAGGTCATCCATGGCGAGGCGCTGCGTGCAGCCCAGTCGGTGGCGGCCACCGCGGACAGCAGTCGTACCCTGGCGGAACTGGCTGCTCAGCTGCACGGCAGTCTGGGGCAGTTCAAGGCGTAGGGGAGACCCGCGCCTTTTCGCGGGCAAGAAAAAACCGGCCGAGGCCGGTTTTTTCTGTTGCGTCCGATCTGGGATCGTCCGCTTGGTATTGGTGCCCAGGAGAAGACTCGAACTTCCACGGTGTTGCCACCGCTAGGACCTGA
>NZ_WHOV01000079.1:0-8681 GCF_009765395.1 Pseudomonas sp. BAV 4579
GACGGGCACGGATGGCAATTGCAGGTACGGTATAGCAAAGAGAGCCGGCATTTCGCTCTTCGCTCACGGCGTGAGTTGGTGAGGATCTTTCGTACGCTCGACTCGCTCAATCGGTATGCTAGGAGTATCGGTACTCAACGCTTTACGATGGAAGGCTAACTAGTGTTCTCGTAACGAGACTACGAAAATTCTTTGCTGGTTGAATTCGAGTCGCGATTAGATTTTATAGTTTCGATAGCTGCGACAAGCATAAGGGTTTGGCCGAAAAGTCTTTTTGCCGATCCTATAGCTATTTTTTCGGGTCACTGGCAGGCAGAACCAATGAGCCAGGTAAGCGCAGTCTTACTGATAGTGAGGGAAATTTAATATTTCAGACAGACCCCAGCATACCCTAGTGCCTGTCACAACACTCTTCCAAGTTTTGGGCAATTTGCTATCAGCTCGCCAGGTGGCAGGGAGGCGTAGGTGACGATGTTGCCCAATGTAGAAGCCATATTCAAAAGAAGCGAGTTAGCCAATGGTGAAATTTAAGCATGACAACACTGACGATAATATCCCCTTGGCCATAATTGCAATCTTGCTGACCGTGCTTGCACTGTCTTTAGGAGACGCGCTCGTCAAGCTGATGAGCAGTACCTTTGTTATCTGGCAGATTTTCGTACTCCGATCAGTATTGATCCTTCCGGTTCTACTGCTGCTTGCTCGGGCAACCGGTGCAAGGAAACTCCCGCTAGGCGTGGGCTGGATTGTACTGCGCAGCGTCATGTTGATTGGGATGTGGGTACTGTACTATCTGTCACTGTCACATTTGACGCTTTCTGCGGCCGCAGCGGCTTACAACACATTGCCGATCTTCATCGCCATGCTCTCCGCGTTAATCTCTGGCGAGCGAGTCGGTGGTATTGGCTGGGTAGCAGTGGTTATGGGTTTTGCGGGTGTATTATTAATTCTTCGACCCGATGCTGAAGACTTTAATTTCTACACGATCTTACCGGTGGGCTCTGCGATACTATGTGCCTGCGCGATGACAATCACTAGACTCAAGTGTAGGGATCAGCACCCAATTATACTATCTCTGCATCTGAATATCGGTTTTATAATAGTTGGGTCGCTGGTCAGCGTGTTATTACTCGAGATGCCCAAGGACTTGCGTCATGGTTTTCTGTTTGCCGCTTGGACACCGATGGGCCATGCCGAATGGCAGGCGATAGTACTTTTGGCACTAGCGCTATTGGTTGGCAGCATTGGTGCTGCTATTGCCTACCAGAAGGGTCCTTCAGCCATGATAGGAACGTTAAATTTCTCTTATGTAGGCTTTGCGGCCATATGGGGTTTTGTCTTTTTGGGAGAAATGCCTGATATAATCTCGACGTTAGGTATGGTGATGATTATAGCTGCGGGAGTCCTTTCTGTACGTCATTAATGCAAGCCACGTCTTATGAAATTTTTACTTAGCCAGCCCAGCGACATCTCTACTTAGCCTTGACACATTACTTGACGCCTAACCAGGCGTGATGTCGGCTCGAAGTTGACCGATTACAACCCAAAACCTTGTGAACTGATACGTTTCCAGCGCAGACATGGATATGCTGAGCGACATCAAGGCCATCCAACTGACGGCCTTAAATGACTGTCAGAATTTTCAGCTTGCCAGCGCATCCACAGCTGCAACAGCGCCGTCTTCTTCACATATTTGACACGCGGTCGTAAAAATCGGTTATCAGATAACTGTGAAGATTCCTTTCATCAAAGTCAGGTGGCCGGGGAAGCTACAGAAGAATTCATAGGCCTCATCGCTCTTCAGACCAGCAAGGGAGAAGGTCACGCTGTCACTCTCACCGCCGCCGATCAAGCGAGTGTGGGCGATCACGCGCGGATCCTTGGGCTTGAGGTAGTCCTCCTCGAACCCTGCTCTGCCGCCGTCCGCATCGATTGCCTCGGCGTCGCTGGCCTTGGCCAGCACCCAGTTGTGCTCCATCACGCTCTTGGGCATGTTGCCCGAGTGGGTCAGGTGGAGCGTGAAGGTCTGGCAACTCCGACTTGCTTCGAGGGCTTGAACGCTGTAGGTCATCATGTCGGTACCGTCCACGGTGGCCTCGCAAGAGGCCGCCTGGGACCAAGGGGCGACGCCGGCCAGGACGATCAAGGTCAGGGCACGCAGCAGCATGGGATATCTCCTTTCAAGGCGTGCGACGAAGAATCTGCAAATAAGGATTAGCCTGGATCTGCCGCTCGGTGAAGGGCAGCGTCAGCCACTGTTGACGGGAGAACAGGAGGGTCTGGTCGCGATGGTGGGCCGAGCGCGGATCGCTGGACTGAGAGAAGGCCAGCACACCCCGGGCCTCGGGGCCAGCCGCGGTGAACCGCACCACCTGGATATAGCTGCTGCCCGCAACCACCTCTCGCTGATCGCCCTGTACCTCGCTCTGGATGGCGTTATAGATGCCCAAATGCCCGTCGCCCCCGGGGATGGCCACCCCGGCACTGCGCTGCACCTCGCCCCAGGCGCGTGGCAGGCGTTCGGCAACGGCCTCGGTCAGCCAGCGGTCCAGCCTCTCAGGGGCACCCTCACGGGCGTAATCGATGCCAGCCGGCGTGTGCAACGGATCGGCGGGGTCGAAGGGGCGCCGCCATAGGCTGCCATCCGCGGTCAGTCGTTGCATGACGCCTGCGAACACCTGCAGACCCGGCCCTGCGATGAGATTGGCGGTTCCGTCCCAGTCCGCCAGCTCCTGGCAAGCGCTGCGTACCGACGGCGGATGAGCTGGCCGCGCGCAGTACGCGAGTAAATCCGGCATCACCCAGACGCCGCTGGCGACCTGATTGGCCACCACCAGTTGGCGCTGACCTTGGGCATGGTCGCCAAGCGGGCCAGGGCAAAGCGCGTGCGAGCCCCCAGGGGTTCGCCGGCACGACTCACCAGCGGCGAAAAGCCTTCCAGCGGTCGCACGGGATCGGTGAGCCAGGCACTGTCGTTGCTGTTCTGCAGCACGCCGGTGCCGACCAACTGGGGTTGCTGGGCTGCCGGAACGATGCCCGGTTGGCGCGCGCGCGGATCGTCCCGCCAGTGACACGCGGCGAGATCGCCTCGCAGCCCCGGCAGGCCCTGGGCCGCCAGTTCGGGCAGCACTCAGGCTTGAAGCCGCGCGGCGTCCAGGTGTGGCACTACCGACAGGTCAAGGTAGGCAACCTGGCCTTGGTCGTCCGCCGCCAGGGTGTTGACCCAGGGAATGCCCTGGCGCGTGGCGATCGCCCGGGTCAAGGCGGCCGTGCTGTCGGCCCGGTTAATGGCGTCCCACTGGGCGAGTACCCGGGTGTTGTCCAGGTTGGCGTCGCGCAGCGCCCAGGCTTGGGTAGCGGTCTCGTCTAAGGGCCCAGGGAAGCGGATTAGCGGGCCGAAACGCGAAACCCAAACACTGCGCTCGATGGTGGTCAGGTGGCCAGCCGCGGTCCGTACCGCCACCTTGACCACCTCTTCACGCAATGGCAGCGACTGGCCATCGACCAGGTAGTGTCGCGGGCGGCGCGGATCGAGCGTCAGCCGATGCAGGGTGAAATGCGCGGCAGTATCCACCGTGTGAGTCCAGGCCAGATGCCGGTTGAAGCCGATGTTCACCAGCGGCAAACCCGGCAGCGCGGCGTCCATGACGTCGAGCTGCCCCGGCAGGGTCAGATGCAGTTGATAGAAGCGCAACGCGCCGTGCCAGGGAAAATGAGGATTGGCCAGTAGCAGGCTGCGCGCTCCAGCGGCGCGGGCACTGCCAACGGCGACCGCGTTGCTACCTAGCTCCTGGCGCAATCGTCGCGAGCCCGTCTGGACACCTGCCAAACCATCGCGCTGCAACGTGGCCGCGGCGAAGCCCTCGCCGAATTGACCCAGTCCGCCCTCCACCAGCAGCCGATGCGTCAACCGAATGAGATCCTCGCGCACCAGCGGTCTTGCCCAGGGCTCGTTCGCACAGCCCAGCGGGGTGGTAGGTGCTTGCAGATAGCGGTTGAACCCGGCGACATAGCCATCGAGACGGTCGGTCATGCTGACGGGCTGCGCCCGGTCGAAACGGCGCACCGCCGCCGCGTCATTGACCCAGCCGAAGAGCACGTCGGAGGCCAGGTTGGGCAGACCCGTCGAATTGACCCCTCGCTCCCCCAGGTAACGCGCACGTTCGCCTCGGGCGGTCATGGCCTCTTCCAGCAGCAGGCAGGCATTGTCACGGGCGTAGGCGTAGCCGATGCCATAGCCCAGTCCTCGCTCGTCCGTCGCACGGATGTGCGGGATGCCGTATTGGGTCCAGCGGATTTCCACGGGCTGATTCGGCGCGGCCTGGGCACCGACAGCGCCAAGACTCAGCCCCGCCACCAGTGAGAGATAGCGAAATGAACGAAGCACGAAAGGCAAACCTCTACCTGCAAGACCGGACATGCAGAGCAAACGAGCCTTTGGCGGAAAAATTTAAAGTGGGTCGGGCGGTTTGCGTTCCTAACGCAGCCTCATTGTAAAGATGCGGAAAAATAGCCCCAGGGCCTGTACGGTTTCCTCCTGAAACGAGTTAGCCTTGCCACCCTTCAGCGCCACCCGACCCTATCCAACCATGACGCCTTCTGCCGGCCCCCCCGACCATGACATTGCGGACGCCGCCGTCGACTGGTGCATCCGACTGCACGACGCCGAGTGCAGCGCCAGCGACCGCGCGGCCTTCCAGCGTTGGCTGGCGCGCGATCCGCGACATGCGCAGGAATACCAGCGGGTGGAGCGCACCTGGCAGCTCAGCGGGCTGATTCCCGCCCAGACCAGCCGGGCACCGCACAGAGTCCGCCGCACGCGCCGTCCATTGGCAACTGCTGCCATGCTCCTGATCGGTCTCGTGCTGGCCGGCTGGGGTGGTTGGGAACAGGGTTGGCTGCCCAACAACTACCACAGGTACCAGGCCGAACGAGAGCTGCAGCGCCTGGTCCTGCCCGATGGCAGCGAACTGGAGCTAGATCAGCGCTCTACCCTGAGCTTCGCCAACTTCAAGGATCGTCGCCAGGTCTGGCTGAGCCAGGGCAGCGCCTACTTCCACGCCAGCCGTGACCAGGCCCACCCCTTCCAGGTGAAGGCCGGTCAGGTAACGGTCACCGTGACCGGAACCCGGTTCAGCGTCCGCGCCCTGGGCGACGAGGTGCGGGTAACCGTCGCCGAGGGCTCGGTGGAGGTCGCCAGCCATGCCGATGGCGAAGACGCCCTGCTCACCCCCGGCACCCAGGCACGCTATCGCAAGGGCCAGGACCGACCCGAGGTCGGCGCAGTGGACCTGGACACCGCCCTGGCCTGGCGCAGTGGTCGGCTGGTGCTCAACGATCTGACGCTGGCCGAAGCGCTGCCGCTGATCAATCCCTACCTGGAGCGCCCCCTGGTGTTGGCCGATGCCGCCACCGGCGAGCTGCGGGTGGGCGGGGTCTTCGGCACCGGCAATCTCCAGGCACTGGTACAAGGATTGCCGCAAATAGTGGGGTAGCCTTCCAGGTACCTTTACGACGCCCCATGACCTCCCTTCGCCATCCCACCCTCGCCTTGGCCCTGGCTGCGGCCTTGAGTCTCTGCGCCATCGCGGCCTGGGCGCTGCTCCCGCGCACCAGCCAGTACGGCCCCACGGTGGTCGCCGACCTCCAGAGTCAGGTGACGGCTCTGGGCACTCTACAGCCGAGGCGCTATGTCGATGTTGGCGCCCAGGCCTCCGGGCAGATCCTGCGCCTGCACGTCGAGCCCGGCAGTGAAGTGGAGGCCGGGCAATTGCTGGTGGAAATCGATCCAGCCACTCAGCGGGCCCGCGTCGAAGCCGGCCATGCGCAGATCGATGCCCTGCACGCCCAGCTCGCCGAACAACGCGCCTTGCAGACCCTGGCCAGCCAACAGCACCGCCGCCAACTGGAACTGGCCCGCGGCAATGCAACCCGTGCGGAAGACGTGCAGAGCGCCAAGGCGCAGCTGGACGCCAGCGCCGCCCGGGTGCGCGGCCTGGAGGCCCAGATTCGCCAGGCTCGCGCCGGTTTGCGCCGCTACGAGGCCGAACTCGGCTACACGCGCATCTATGCGCCCCTGAGCGGCACCGTGGTGGCGGTGGACGCCCGTGAAGGCCAGACCCTCAACGCCCAGCAGCAGACGCCGCTGATCCTGCGTATCGCCCGCCTTTCGCCGATGACCCTCTGGGCCCAGGTGTCCGAGGCCGGCATCGGCCGTATCAAGCCCGGCATGACCACCTGGTTCACCCTGCTCAGCGGCGAACCGCGCCGTTGGGAAGGCAGGGTCCGGCAGATCCTGCCCGTCCCTCCTCGGCCTCTGGAGCAGAGCAATCAGGGCGGTGGGAGCCCGGTCGGCGACCAGGCCGGCCAGAGCAGGGTGGTGCTCTACACCGTGCTGATCGATGTCGACAACGAGGATCGCACCCTGATGGCAGACATGACCGCCCAGGTCACCTTCCTGGTGGACCTGGCGGCCGGTGCGCTGAGTCTGCCGGTGGCGGCGGTGCAGGACGATGGCCACGGCAGGGGCCTGGCCTGGGTGCTGACGGCCGATGGCACACCCGAAGCCCGGCGGCTGGAGACCGGCCTCAGCGATCGCCAGCGCTTGCAGATCCGCGCCGGCCTGGCCGAAGGTGAGCGAGTGCTGGTGGATCCGCCACAGGACGTCGCGCCATGAGCCGCGTGCCGCTGATCGAACTGGAGGCCGTGCGCAAGGCCTATGGCGGTGGTGAAACGCCCCGGATCGAGGTGCTCAAGGGTATTTCCCTACGCATCGACGCCGGTGAATTCGTCGCCATCGTCGGCGCTTCCGGCTCCGGCAAATCGACGCTGATGAATATCCTCGGCTGCCTGGATCGTCCCAGTAGCGGCCACTATCGCTTCGCCGGCCAGGATGTGGCGGTACTGGATCGCGATGCCCTGGCCTGGTTGCGTCGTGAGGCCTTCGGCTTCGTTTTTCAGGGCTATCACCTGATTCCCGCCGCTTCGGCCCAGGAGAACGTCGAATTGCCCGCGCTCTACGCCGGCGCCTCGGCCAGCCAGCGCGATCACCGCGCTGCCGCCCTGCTGGGACGTCTGGGCCTGGCGGAGCGCACCGCCAACCGACCGCATCAGCTGTCCGGTGGTCAGCAGCAGCGGGTGTCCATCTCCCGGGCCTTGATGAACGGCGGCCACATCATCCTCGCCGACGAACCCACCGGGGCGCTGGATAGCCACAGCGGCCAGCAGGTCATGGCACTGCTCGATGAGATGGCTGTGGAAGGCCACGTCATCATCCTCATCACCCACGATCGCCAGGTCGCCGAGCGCGCCGCCCGGGTGATCGAGATCAGTGACGGCGAGATCGTCGCGGATCGCCGACTGCGCCCTGCGGGCGAGTCAGGACTTCCCGCCATCGACCCCACCACCCGCCAGGAAACGCCCTACGGCCTCCTGCTCGCCGAAGGCCTCGACGCGCTGCGCGGCGCCTGGCACACGCTCTGGAGCAATCGGATACGCACGGTGCTGACCCTGCTCGGTATCGTCATCGGCGTGGCGTCGGTGGTGGTGATGCTGGCCGTGGGTGAAGGCAGCAAACGCAAGGTCATGGCGCAGATGGGCGCCTTCGGCTCCAACATCCTCTACCTGAGCGGTCGCGCGCCGAGTCCACGCGCCCCCGAAGGGGTAGTGACCCTGGACGACGTGGCGGCCCTGGCGACCCTGCCCCAGGTGCGTCGCATCATGCCGGTCAACGGCGCGGAACTGACCGTGCGCCATGGCAACCGCGACATGCAGGCCTACATCGGTGGCAGCAACCCGGACTTCCCTAAGATCCTCAACTGGCCGGTGGTCCGCGGCAGCTATTTCAGCCAGGTCGACGAAGCCCAGGCCGCCACCGTGGCGGTGATTGGCGACCGGGTGCGCCGGACCCTTTTCGAGGGGCGCGATCCCATCGGCCAGCAGATCCTTATCGAGAACGTGCCCTTCCGGGTGGTCGGTGTGCTCGCCGCCAAAGGCGCCAGTTCCGGCGATCAGAACGCCGATGACCGCATCGCCATCCCCTACTCCGCCGCCAGCATCCGCCTGTTCGGTCGCCACCAGCCCGAGTACGTGATCATCGCCGCCAGCGACGGTAGCCAGGTCCATCGCGCGGGCGCCGCCATCGAGCGTCTGATGCTGCGCCTGCACGACGGCCGCACGGATTTCGAACTCACCAACGACGCTGCCCTGATCCAGGCCGAGGCGCGCACCCAGGGCACCCTGTCGCTGATGCTCGGGGCCATCGCCGCCATCTCCCTGCTGGTCGGCGGCATCGGCGTGATGAACGTGATGCTGATGACCGTACGCGAGCGGACCCGCGAGATCGGCATCCGCGTCGCCGTGGGCGCCCGCCAGCGCGACATCCTGCGTCAATTCCTTACCGAAGCGGGTCTGCTGGCGCTGATCGGCGGGGTTATCGGCCTGGCCCTGGCCTTGACCATCGGCGCCGCGCTGCACTTGGCCAGCGTGTCACTGGTATTCACCCTGCCGGCGGTGCAGGGCGCCTTCGGCTGCGCCCTGCTCACGGGCGTGCTGTTCGGCTTCATGCCCGCGCGCCAGGCCGCTCGCCTGGACCCCGTCGTCGCCCTGGCCAGCCAATGAAGCTCGTCCTGTTGCGCTGCCTGCCGCTATGCCTGCTGCTCACCGCCTGCACCACCCCACCC
>NZ_WHOV01000007.1:0-25825 GCF_009765395.1 Pseudomonas sp. BAV 4579
GGCGAGCGCCTGCAGGAGGCGCTGAGCACCTGCGCCGATGCCGACGTCCAGGCCTTCGCCAACTATCTGGAAGCCGATCGCCAGGCCAGCGGCGCCACCGCGGCGGGCGAACGCCGCCAGCAGGCGCTCAACCTGGCCGCGGCCAACGCCGTGCAGATCCCCATCGCCACCGCCCAACTGTGCCTGGAAGCCCTGGATCTCGCCGTCATCGCCACGCCGCTCACCGTCGAACCGCTGCGCAGCGACACCCTGGCCGGCGGCCGCCTGGTGCATGGCGCCCTAGGCGCGGTGCTCACCACCGTGGACGCCGATCGCAACGGCCTGAAATCCGGCGATGCCCGCGAGGCCACGCGGCAGATGCGCGACAAGCTCAGGCAACAGGCCGACCAGCGTCTCGCCCAGCTGAGCGCCACCCCCGTCCCGCCGGCCATGGGCTGACGGCCGGTGCTGGCCCGCCTGGGCTGGGTCCTGCGCGGATTCCAGCGACGCCTGTGGTTTCGCGCCACGCTGCTCTCGGTCGCCGGGGTGGCGACGGCTCTCCTCGCCCTGCTGCTGCGTGACCATATCCCGGCGACGCTGCCGGCTAAGGTCGGCGCCGATGCCGTCGACAAGATCCTCACCATCATCGCCAGCAGCATGCTGGCGGTGACCACCTTTTCGCTGAGCACCATGGTGACGGCCTATAACGCCGCCGCCAGCAGCGTGACGCCCCGTGCCTATCCGCTGCTGCTGGAAGACAGCACCACCCAGAACGCCCTGGCGACCTTTCTCGGCTCCTTCCTGTTCAGCCTGGTCGGCATCATCGCCCTGAGCACCGGCCTCTACGGCGACAACGGCCGGGTGGTGCTCTTTGCCGTGACCCTGGTGGTGATCCTGCTGATCGTCTTCACCCTGCTGCGCTGGATCGACCATCTGTCGCGGCTGGGCCAACTGGACGCCACCAGCGACAGCATCGAAGACGCCGCCCAACACAGTCTGCAACGCTGGCTCAGCCTCCCGTACCTGGGCGGGGTGGCGGCGCCCGTCGATGAGCCCGCCCGTGGCCGCCCGGTCATGGCCGACCGCACCGGTTATCTGCAACGGGTGGACATGCCGCTGCTGGCGGACCTCTGCGGCGACCAGGGTCGCCTGCGCCTGGCCGCCCTGCCCGGCGCCTTCCTCGATCCGGCGCAGCCGCTGCTCTGGGTCGAGGACCTGCCCGCGGAAAAGGACGAGCGCCTGCGCGCCGCCTTTACCCTGGATGCCCGCCGGGTACACGACCAGGATCCGCGCTTCGGCCTGACGGTACTGGGCGAGATCGCCACCGGGGCGCTGGTGCCCTCCCGCAGCGACTCGGGCACCGCCATCGCCATCCTCGGTCGCGCGCAACGGCTGCTGACCGCCCTCACCGAAAGACGCGAGCCGGTCGAGCCTCGCTATCCGCGGATCGAGGTGCCGGACCTGGCGCTGGACGATCTGTTCGACGACTTCTTCCTGCCGGTGGGGCGCGATGCGGCGCCGCTGGTGGAAGTGGGCATGCGCCTGCAGAAAGCCCTGGCGCGCCTGGCGGTCCAGGGTGATGCGCGGATCAGGCGCGAGTGCCTGCGGCATTCACGCCTGGCCTTGGCCCGGGCCGAGGCCATCCTCGGCCAGGCCGAAGACCGCGTCGTCCTCCAGCAACTGGCCGCGGACGTCGAACGCCTCTGCGCGGTGCGCTAGCAATGCGGCGCTAGCGCGACCAGGCCGGATCGGTGGTGAAGGCGATGGTCAGCCAGCGGTCCGGCCCCTCGCCACCGATGGCCTCGCCGATCTGGTCGCGCATGGCGTCCCATTCGTCCAGGGTCTTGGCCGGCCACCCCAGGGGCACGATGAAGTACAGCTCGATCTGCCGCGCCCGCCCGACCTTGGCCACATAGGCGCGATAGTCGAGAAAGCCGAAGCGCGTGACCATGCCCCGGGCGACTTCATCGACCTGCTGCTTGAGCGCTGGCGGGGTCACCATGAGGATCTCGCTGAAGGCCTGCCAGACCAGCTTCAGCGGTATCGGAATGATCAGTACGCAGATGATCGACAGCACCAGGGGATCGATGTAGGGCGTGATCCAGGCATAGGCCGTCCCCTGGGCCAGGGCGCCAACCAGGAAGGCCACCACCAGGGCGGCCGAGATGCTGCCCGACATGATCCAGCTCTTGATGTCGAGTCTGAGGAAGTCCGACTGGATGTCGCGGTTCAGCCGGTGCACCAGGGCGGCGAAACCGAAGCAGCTCAGGGCCGCGACCAGCGCATAGAGCAGGGCCATGCCGAATGCCAGGGCCTTGCCGCCACTCATCAGGCTGATGATCGAGTTGACCAGCGCATAACAGGCCACGATGCACAGCACGCTGCCGTTGAGGGCCAGGACCATGGGTTCGAGGTGCCAGAAACCCATGTTGAAGCGCTCGGCCAGCCGCCGATCGCCCTCCGGTTCCTGCGCATGCCGGTGGATCAGCATAGCCACCAGCAGCGCCACGCCGCTCATGAAGGCGTCGGTCAGTGAATAGAAGCCGTCGAAGACGATGGCATAGGAGCCGGACAGCACCCCGAAGGCGATACCCACGACCGCCAGCAGCACCGTGACGGCAATGGAAAAGCGCAGCACCGTGCGCTCGTTGCTCAGGCGTTTCAACATGCTCGACTCCGGTTGCCGATCGCCGCCAGGCATGGCGAAGAGGTTCAATTCAGGCCAAGGATAGAGGTCGCCAGGCCAACCTGCATGGGCGGTCCGGCAAGGCCTCCATGCGCGGGCGCAATCAGAAGCCGGTAGGCTTCGGGTGTACACTGCACCGGTGCTTTTTTCTCCCGGGAGCCCTGGCAGCCGCCGCCCCCGGACCGCGGAATCCTCAACGGCGACCCACCATGATCGAAGTTACCGAACGCTCCATCGCCGAGTTGCGTCGCGCACTCGAAACCGGCCAGACCACTGCGGTGCAACTGGTCGAGGCCTACCTGGCCCGGATCGACGCCTACGACCCGCACGCCAGCGCCACGGCGCTCAACGCCGTGGTGGTGCGCAACCCCGAGGCCCTGGCCGAAGCCGCTGCGTCCGACCGTCGCCGCGCCCGCGGCGAGACCCTGGGACCGCTGGACGGCATCCCCTACACCGCCAAGGACAGCTACCTGGTCAAGGGCCTCACCGCCGCCTCCGGCAGTCCGGCCTTCAAGGACCTGGTCGCCCAGCGCGACGCCTTCACCGTCGAACGGCTGCGCGCCGCCGGCGCCATCTGCCTGGGCAAGACCAACATGCCGCCCATGGCCAACGGCGGCATGCAGCGCGGCGTCTATGGCCGCGCCGAAAGTCCCTACAACGCCGGCTACCTGACCGCGCCCTTCGCCTCCGGCTCCTCCAGTGGCGCCGGCACCGCCACCGCGGCCAGCTTCGCCGCCTTCGGCCTGGCCGAGGAGACCTGGTCCAGCGGGCGCGGGCCGGCGTCCAACAACGGCCTATGCGCCTACACCCCCTCGCGCGGGATCATCTCGGTACGAGGCAACTGGCCGCTGACACCGACCATGGACGTGGTGGTGCCCTATGCCCGCACCATGGCCGATCTGCTGGAGGTGCTGGACGTGGTGGTGGCGGACGATCCCGACACCTCCGGCGACCTCTGGCGCCTGCAGCCCTGGGTGCCGCTGCCACCGGCCTCGGCGGTACGCCCGGCATCCTATCCGGCCCTGGCCACCGGTCCCAATGCCCTGGCCGGCAAGCGCCTGGGCGTGCCGCGCATGTTCATCAACCAGGACCCGGACGCCGGCACCAGCGAGAGTCCCGGCATCGGTGGCCCCACCGGTCAGCGCATTCGGACCCGCGACTCGGTGATCGCCCTCTGGGAACAGGCCCGCGCGGCGCTGGAAGCCGCCGGCGCCAGCGTGATCGAGGTGGACTTCCCGCTGGTTTCCAATTGCGAAGGCGACCGCCCCGGCGCGCCCACGGTGTTCAACCGCGGGATCGTCGCCAAAGAGTTTCTCCATGACGAACTCTGGGACCTGTCCGCCTGGGGCTTCGACACCTTCCTGCGCGACAACAACGATCCCCGGCTCAATCGCCTGGTGGACGTCGAGGGCGAGCTGATCTTTCCCCACGAACCCGGCACCCTGCCCAATCGGGAAGGCGACCTGGCCGCCGGCATGGCCGAATACGTGCGCATGGCCGAGCGGGGGCTCAAGACCCTGGAGCAGATCACCAGCCTCCCCGATGGCCTGCGCGGCCTGGAACGGACGCGCAAGCTGGACCTGGAAGACTGGCTGGAGGCCCAGGGCCTGGACGCGGTGCTCTTTCCCACCGTGGCCGACGTGGCCCCGGCGGATGCCGAGATCAATCCGGCCTCGGCGGACATCGCCTGGAGCAATGGCGTCTGGGTCGCCAACGGCAACCTCGCCATCCGCCACCTGGGCGTACCGACCGTGACCGTGCCCATGGGCGTGATGGCCGACATCGGCATGCCGGTGGGCCTGACCTTCGCCGGTCGCGCCTATGACGACACCAACCTGCTGCGCCTGGCCGCCGCCTACGAGGCGACCGGCTCCAGGCGCCAGGTACCGCCGCGGACGCCGCCACTGGTGGGTTGAGCGGAAATGGCGTAGGCGGCGACCGCCCGGCTCGTGACCTCTGGCGTTAAGGCGCGCTAACCGGAGTGTCCAGTCGCGCGGCGGTTATGCGGCCGCCGCCAGCGGCCTAAGGTGGGTTACAGGCAGGTGCCGTTCGCCGGCGCCGCTGCCCACCTCATCCCGTCCTCTGCGAGCGTATCGCCATGAATCCAGCCAAGCGTCTTACCGGCAGCCTGCTGCTGTCCCTCACTGTCCTGAGCGGTCCCTGGAGCGGTGTCGCAGCCGCCGAAGCCACCCCTGAACGCAACCAGCGCCTGGTCGAGCGGGCCTTCGCGAACTGGAGCGCGGGCCGCGGCAGTCTGTTCGACGACCTGCTCTCACCCACGGTGGTCTGGACCATCCGGGGCAGCGGACCGGCGGCGGGCACCTACCACGGTCGCGAGGACTTTCTGCAACGCGCCGTACGCCCCTTCGCGCAACGCCTGGCCACGCCCATCGTGCCTCGGGTCCAGGGCATCTGGGCGAGCGAAGACCAGGTCGTGGTGCGCTGGAGGGGCACGGCCACCGCGCGCGATGGCGCGCCCTATCGCAACGAATACGTCTGGATCTTCAGGATGGACGGGGTACGGGCGACCCAGGTCGAGGCCTTTCTCGATCTCGTCCCCTATCAGGACGTCATCGACCGCATCGCGCTGGTAGACCCCTTGCCGGCTGCGCCCAGCGGAGAACGGCAGGCGCCCTGACGCCACCCTCGTGCGATCACGGCCGATGAGCGTCCCACAGCGTCATCGCCATCGCGATGGCGCCTTCGATGACCGGCAATGCCACCCCATCCCGCGCCATGGGCGAGATGCCCAGCAGAAAGCCTTCGAACAGCGTCGCCAGGGCATGAGGGTCGGTGCCTTGCGCAAGGTCGCCGCGGACGATGCCGCTCCCGACGCAGGCCAGCAGGCCGGCGCGGATCCGGGCACGGGCCTCGCGCAGGGGCAACGGCAGGCTGGAGTCCTCCTCCGCATAGGAGCCCAGGGTGCCGAGCGCCACCAGGCAACCCTTGGGCAGGCGCTCATCGCACTGCATCCGCGCCGAGCGCGACAGGGCCGCGGCGATCGCCTCCCGCGGGGCCAGGGTCTCGTCGAACAGCGGATCGTTCACCCGGCCATGGGTTTCCATGTAGCGGGTGACCACCTCCTTGAACAGCGCCTCCTTCGAACCGAAGGCCGCATAGAAGCTGGGCGCGGTGATACCGCCGCCGATTGCCGCCTTAAGCCGACTCAGGGAGGTCGCCTCATAGCCATAGCGCCAGAACAGCAGCAGCGCGTCATCGATTGCCTGGGTGCGGTCGAAGGACCGCGGACGCCCCACCTGAGCCACAGCCATACTCCTCGTCAGATTCGATTTTTATACTAGACGATACAGAATTCATTGACCAGCCAGAGCACCTGCTGCTTAGATATATACCGATCGATACATATCTAAGGAACCTACCCGTGACCGCGACCCCCGATCCTGAACGCCTGCCAGTAGCCGCGCTGCTGGCGCTGGCCATGACCGGCTTCATCTGCATCATGACCGAGACCCTCCCCGCCGGCCTGCTCCCCGAGATCGCCCAGGGGCTCCAGGTTTCCCCTGCCCTGGCCGGGCAGACGGTGACCGCCTATGCCGCCGGCTCGCTGACCGCCGCCATCCCCCTCACCCTGGCCACGGCGCGCTGGCGGCGGCGCCGGGTGCTGCTGGCGACCATCCTGGGCTTTCTGCTGTTCAACACCCTCACCGCGCTCTCCTCCAGCTATGCGCTGACCCTGGTCGCCCGCTTCGCCGCCGGGGCCGCGGCCGGCCTGGCCTGGAGTCTGCTGGCCGGCTATGCCCGGCGGCTGGTAGTGTCGCGCCTGCAAGGCCGGGCGATGGCCATCGCCATGATCGGCACGCCGGTCGCCCTGTCGCTGGGCGTGCCCCTGGGGACCTGGCTCGGTGGTCTGCTGGGCTGGCGGCTGGCCTTCGCCTGCATGTCCGCCCTCACCCTGGGCCTGATCGTCTGGGTCCTGGCCAAGGTGCCCGACTATCCGGGGCAGACCGAAGGCCAGCGCCTGCCACTGCGCGAGGTGTTCGCCACGCCCGGCATTCGCGCCATCCTCGGCGTGGTCTTTACCTGGATGCTGGCCCACAACCTGCTCTACACCTATATCGCGCCCTTCATCGCCCAGGCCGGCCTGGGCGATCAGGTCGACCGGGTGCTGCTGACCTTCGGGGTGGCCTCGCTGGCGGGGATCTGGATCACCGGGCGCATCGTCGATCACAGCCTGCGGCGGGCCGTGCTGGTGAGTCTTGCCGGCTTCGCCGCGATCGCGCTGCTGCTGGGGCTCAATCGTGACTCGGCGCCGCTGCAGTACCTGGGCGTCTTCGGTTGGGGCCTGACCTTTGGCGGCGCGGCCACCCTGCTGCAGACCGCCCTGGCGGATACCGCCGGAAGTGGTGCCGATGCCGCCCTGGCAATGAACGTGGTGACCTGGAACAGTGCCATCGCCGGGGGCGGCATCCTCGGCGGACTGTTGCTGGAAGGCATCGGCCCCCAGGCCCTGAGCTGGGCCGTGGTGGCGCTGGCGCTGGGCGCCCTGGCCATCGCCACCAGTGCCCGACGCCACGGCTTTCCCGCCGGCACCCGGGCGAGCGGTTCAGCGGTCATGGGTCACTGAGCCTGGGGGCGGGCGCCCTGCCCGCCTCCTCAGCCTTGGTGCGGGACCGCCTCCAGCGTCTCGCCCTGGAAGAACGCCGGCGCACGCCAGCGGGCGAACAGCATCAGCGCCAGACCCAGCCCCAGGATCACCACGGCGATGATGAACACCAGGCCGATGCCGCCGAGGTGGGAACCACTGCCGAATTCCGGCGAGAGGCTGGCGAGGGCGGTCTGCCAGAAGATCACCGAAAGGATGAGGGCGCCGAGCAGCGGACAGAGGCCGCGCAGCAGCGCATGGCGCAGGCTGGCGAACAGGCTGCGGCGGAAATACCAGACGCAAGCGTAGGCGGTCAGCGAGTAGTAGAAGCAGATCATCATGCCCAGGGCGGTGATGGTGTCGGCCAGGACGTTGTCGCTGAGGATGCGCATGACCACATAGAAGCCGCCGGTGGCGATGCCGGCGGCAACGGTGGCATAGCGCGGCCTGCGCGATCTCGGGCAGATGTGGGCGAAGCGCCGCGACACCGCGCCGTAGTACCCCATCGCCAGCAGGGTGCGGGCCGGGGATATGAAAGTGGACTGCAGCGAGGCGGCGGTACTGGCCAGCACCGCGATGGACATCAGGATCGCCAGCGGCCCCATGACCGGGCCGGCCAGGTGGGCGAAGACGTTTTCTTGGATCTCCGGATTGCCCAGGCCCAGACCGGCTTCGCTGATGCCGGCGAATTGCAGGGTCGCCGCGGCGGTGAAGAGATACAGCAGCAGGATCAGCAGCACCGTGACCGTGGCCGCCCGCCCTGGCACCTTCTGGCTGCCCACCGACTCTTCGCTGACCGTCAGGCAGACATCCCAGCCCCAGAAGATGAAGATCGACAGCGACAGCCCCGCGGCGAAGGCGGAAAAGGATTCGACGTTGAAGGGGTTGAACCACTCCGGGTGGAAGACCACCGGCGCCGCCTGCGGCGCGGCGCTGAAGGCCGCCAGGGAAAAGCCGATCAGCACCAGCAGCTGCAGGGCCACCAGGCCGTACTGGACGCTCATGGTCATGCCGATGCCGCGGCAGCTGATCCAGACCGCGATGGCGATGAACACGCAGCAGGTGACGACGTTCACCAGCAGGTGCTGCGACAGCGCGGCCAGCTCCGCCCGGCCGCTGAGCTGGGCAAGGAACAGGTAGAAGAAGTCCACCGCCACGCCAGCGAGGTTGGAGAGGACGATGGTGGTGGCCGTCACCAGCCCCCAGCCACCGATCCAGCCGATCATGGGTCCGAAGGCGCAGGTGGACCAAGTAAAGGAGGTGCCGCTGTCCGGATCGACCGCGTTCAGCTCGCGATACCCCAGGGCCACCAGCAGCATCGGCAGGAACCCGACGATGAAGACGGCGGGCAGATAGACGCCCACCTCGCGCACGGTCGGGCCCAGGGCGCCGGTCAGGGTGTAGACGGGGGCGATGGTGGAAATGCCCAGCACCACGCAGGCGAGCAGCCCCAGGGAGCCGGCGGCCAGGCCCTTGGCGGACGGATCGGCCAGGGCTGCTGGCCCGGCGGTGTCCGAGCCGCCGGCCGGCGTGCCCTTGCGCTGTTCAGTCATAGGTCTCTGCCCTGCGGTTGGAATTGTTATTCAGAGTCCGGCGTAGGCGGCAAGGTGCCTAGCGCGCGGCGGCATGGCGCTGGCAGGCGTCGCGAAAGGCGTCCAACAGCGCCAGGGATTCGGGGTTGTCGCGGAAATTCCACTCGGGATGCCACTGCACGCCGACGACGAAGCCCGGGGCGTCGGCCAGGGATACCCCTTCCACCAGGCCATCCGGCGCCTGGGCCTCGATGCGCAGCCCGGGCGCCAGGCGATCAATGCCCTGGCTGTGCAGCGAATTCACCTGGAAGCTGGCCGGCAGGCCGAGGCGCTCGAACACCCCACCGGGCGGCACCGCGACCGGATGGGTGGGCGCGTACTGCTCGGCGAGCAGCTCGCTCTGGGGCTCGCGATGGTCGTCATGCCCGGGCAGATCCTGCACCCGCTGGTGCAGGCTGCCGCCGAGGGCCACGTTCAGCTCCTGAAAGCCGCGGCAGATGCAGAACACCGGGATGCCGCGGTCGATGGCCAGGCGCAGCAGCGGCAGGGTGTAAGCGTCGCGGGCGGCATCGTGCTGGGTGCCGGCGAGACTCGCCGGTCCCTGGTAGTGATGGGGCTCGACATTGGAGGGCGAGCCGGTGAACAGCAGGCCGTCCAGGTGCGCCAGCAGCGCCTGCGGATCGCTCGGCACGCTGCGCGCCGGCAGCACCACCGGCAGGCCGGCATGACCCGCCGCCTCGACGTACTTGTCGCCGACGGTATGGGAATCGTATTTGCCGAGCGTCTGCCGGCACGCCGTCACGCCGATCAGGGGCATAGGGGACATGGCTTATCTCCAGAGAGCCCGCCGGTACGCGGCGGGCGGACAGGGTCAGATACCGAGGCGATCGCGCAGCTGGTAGTAGGTCGCGCCCAGTGCGGTGAAGGGCACGCGCAGCAGCTGCCCGCCCGGGAAGGGATAGTGCGGCAGGCCGGCGAAGGCATCGAAGCGCTCGGCCTGGCCGCGCAGGGCCTCGGCCAGCACCTTGCCCGCCAGGTGGGTATAGGTGACGCCGTGACCGCTGCAGCCCTGGGAGTAGTAGAGGTTGTCGCCGAGGCGACCCACCTGGGGCAGGCGCGACAGCGTCAGCAGGAAGTTGCCGGTCCAGGTGAAGTCGATCTTCACGCCGTTGAGCTGCGGGAAGGTCTGCAGCATCTTCGGCCGGATGATCGCCTCGATGTCCGCCGGATCCCGCGCGCCATAGACCACGCCCCCGCCGTAGATCAGCCGGCGATCGGCGCTGAGGCGGAAGTAGTCGAGCAGGTAGTTGCAGTCCTCCACGCAATAGTCCTGGGGCAGCAGGCTGCGCGCCATGTCCTCGGACAGCGGCTCGGTGGTGAGCACCTGGGTGCCGCAGGGCATGGACTTGGCGGCCAGTTCCGGCACCAGCCCGCCCAGGTAGGCGTTGCCGGCCACCACCACGAAGCGTGCCTTCACCTGACCATTGGCGGTGTGCACCACCGGATTGGCGCCACGGTCGATACGGACGGCCGCGCTCTGCTCGTAAATCTTGCCGCCCAGAGACGCCACGGCCGCCGCCTCGCCCAGGGCCAGGTTGAGCGGATGGATATGGCCGCCGCTCATGTCCAGCAGGCCACCCAGATAGCGCTCGGTACCGACCACCTTGCCGATGCCGGCCTTGTCGAGCAGTTGCAGCTGGGTATGGCCGTAGCGCTCCCAGAGCTTTTGCTGGGCTTCCAGGTGACCGAGCTGCTTGCCGGTCAGGGCGGCGAAGACGCCGCCGTCCTTCAGGTCGCACTGGATGTCGTAGCGGGCGATGCGCTCGCGAATGATGCGCCCGCCTTCGAAGGCCATCTCGCCCAGCAGTTGCGCCTGCCTGGGCGGCAACTGGCGTTCGATGGTATCGATGTCGCGGCTGTAGCTGTTGACGATCTGGCCACCATTGCGCCCGGAGGCGCCGAAGCCGACCCGCGCCGCTTCCAGCACCGTCACGCTGAAGCCGTGCTCCAGCAGGAACAGCGCGGTGGAAAGCCCGGTGTAACCGGCGCCGATGACGCAGACGTCGCTGTCGACACTGCCTTGCAGCGCAGGGTATTCGGTGTGGAGATTGCGCGAAGCCGCGTAGTAACTGCCGACGTGTTGTTGCATGGTGAGAGTCCTCTGCCTGCGGCTCCGGCGCGAACGCCCGGGCCGCCGCGCCTGTTCAGAGCTTGATCCAGGTCGCCTTGAGTTCGGTGTATTTGTCGAAGGCGTGCAGCGACTTGTCGCGTCCGTTGCCGGACTGCTTGAAGCCACCGAAGGGCGCCGTCATGTCGCCGCCATCATACTGGTTGACCCAGACACTGCCCGCACGCAAGGCGCGGGCCACGCGATGGGCGCGGGAAAGGTTACGGGTCCAGACGGCGGCGGCCAGGCCATATGGGGTGTCGTTGGCGATGCGCACGGCCTCTTCTTCGTCATCGAAGTCGATCACCGCCAGCACCGGGCCGAAGATCTCTTCCCGGGCGATGCGCATGGCATTGTCCACCCCGTCGAAGAGGGTCGGAGTGACGTAGCTGCCGCCGGTTTCGCTCAGGGCCCGCGCGCCGCCGCTCACCAGTCGCGCACCCTCGGCGCGGCCGGCGTCGATGAAGCCCAGCACGGTGCGCAGATGGCCCTCGTCCACCAGGGCGCCGACGCGGGTGTCGGGATTCAGGGCATGGCCCGGCGCCCATGCCTGCAGCGCCTTAGCCACCAGGGCGAGGAAGCGCGCCTTGATCGAGCGCTCGACCAGCAAGCGCGAGCCGGCGATGCACACCTCGCCCTGGTTGAAGGCGATGGCCGCCGCGGCCGCTTCGGCGGCGGCAGCCAGGTCCGGGGCGTCGGCAAAGACGATGTTGGGACTCTTGCCGCCCGCCTCCAGCCAGACGCGCTTCATGTTCGACTCGCCGGCATGGACCAGTAGCTGCTTGGCGATGCGGGTGGAACCGGTAAAGACCAGGGTGTCGACGTCCGGATGCAGCGCCAGCGCCTGGCCGACGGTGTGGCCGTAGCCGGGCAGCACGTTGAACACCCCCGCCGGAATGCCGGCCTCCAGCGCCAGGGCGGCAATACGGATGGCGGTCAGCGGCGATTTCTCGGACGGCTTGAGGATCACCGAATTGCCGGTGGCCAGCGCCGGCCCGAGCTTCCAGCAGGCCATCATCAAGGGGAAATTCCAGGGCACGATGGCCGCGACCACGCCTACCGGTTCGCGGGTCACCAGGCCCAGCTGATCGCGCGGAGTGGGCGCCACCTCGTCATAGACCTTGTCGATGGCCTCGGCGCTCCAACGCAGGGCATTGGCCGCCGCCGGCACGTCGATGGCGAGCGAGTCGCTGATCGGCTTGCCCATGTCGAGGGTTTCCAGCAGGGCCAGTTCCTCGGCATGGGCCAGCAACAGCTCGGCGAAGGCGATCAGCACCCGCTTGCGCTGCGCCGGCGCCTGATGCGCCCAGTCGCCCCGCGCGAAACTCGCCCGGGCGGCCCGCACCGCCAGCTCGGCATCCTAGGCCATGCAACTGGCCACCCGCGCCAGGTGGCGACCGTCCACCGGACTCAGGTCATCGAAGGTCGCGCCGCCCAGGGCGGCCTGGTAGCGGCCGTCGATGAAGGCGCGGGCTTCGACGGTCAATGCCTGGGCGCGCTGCTCCCAATCCTGTTGCGTCAGCACGGTCATGATCACGCCTCCTAGACGGTATGCAGATACCAGTTGTATTCGAGATCGGAGATGGTGGTCTCGAACTCCTCCAGCTCGGCCTCCTTGCAGGCGACGAAGATGTCGATGTACTCGGGGCTGATGTACTGATTCATCACCGCGCTGTCGTCCAGCCGGCGCAAGGCATCGCGCAGGTTGTTCGGCAGGCTTTGTTCGAGCTGTTCGTAGGAGTTGCCGCTGACCGGAGCGCAGGGCTCCAGGCGCTGGGTCATGCCGTGATGAATGCCGGCGAGGATCGAGGCCATCATCAGATAGGGATTGGCGTCGGCCCCGGCGACGCGGTGTTCGATGCGGATCGCCTCGCTGCTGCCAGTGGGCACACGCACCGCCACGGTACGGTTGTCCAGGCCCCAGCTCGGGGCGTTGGGCACATAGAACTGGGCACCGAAGCGGCGATAGGAATTGACGTTCGGACAGAGGAAGGCCATCGACGCCGGCAGGGTTTCCAGGATGCCGGCGATGGCATGGCGCAGCGGCGCATGGTGCTCGGGATCAGCGGTGGCGAAGATGTTCTGCCCGGTCTGCTTGTCCAGCAGCGAGATGTGTACGTGCAGACCGTTGCCGGCCTGACCGGGATAGGGCTTGGCCATGAAGGTGGAATCCATCTCATGGTCGTAGGCGATGTTCTTGATCAGCCGCTTGAGCAGCACCGCATGGTCGCAGGCCTTGATGGCGTCTTCGACGTGATGCAGGTTGACCTCGAATTGCGCCGGCGCGGATTCCTTGACGATGGTATCGGCCGGCAGCCCCTGCTCCTTGGCGCCTTCGAGCATGTCCTGCAGGCAATCCACATACTCGTCCAGGTCATCGATCAGATAGACCTGGGTGGAGACCGGTCGCTTGCCGGAAATCGGCGAGCGCGGCGGCTGCGGCCGGCCGTTCACGTTCTCCTGGTCGATCAGATAGAACTCCAGTTCGAAGGCGGCGCAGATGGTCAGGCCCAGGTCGTCGAACTTCTTCACCACCCGCCGCAGCACCTCGCGCGGGTCGGCGAAGAACGGCGAGCCGTCCTGCTCGTGCATGGTCATCAGCAGTTGCGCGGTTGGGCGCTTCTGCCAGGGCTCGTAGCTCAGGGTGCCGGGGATGGGAAAGCAGGTGCGATCGGCATCGCCGATGTGCAGCCCCAGGCCGGTGCTTTCCACCGTGGAGCCGTTGATGTCCAGGGCGAACAGCGAGGCCGGCAGATTGATGCCGCGCTCATAGACCTTGGAGAGACTGGCCCGCTCGACGCGCTTGCCCCGGATGACGCCGTTCATGTCGGTGATCAACAGATCGACGTACTGGATTTCCGGGTGCTCCTTGAGAAAGCCGTTGGCTTCGGTGAGCTGGACGACGCGGGGGGATATCGAATTCATGGGAGGCATCCTTGACGCTGGCCCGCTTGGTTGTGCTTGCTCGTGCGGGTCTGGCAGCGTGGCTGTGGGCGGTGGCTGCTGCAGGCGCCGACCTCTTGGCCAAGGTCCGCCCTTCCACCTGATTGCCCTCGACGGGCTGGGCCAGTATAAATTGGCATGAGCGCAACCCATATCGGCGAATCGGCAAAGGAAGAATGCACGGATGCAATATCAGATAGGCCATGCCGATCTCAAGCTGATCCTCGCCCTGGTGCGTGGCCGGACCCTGGCAAGGGCTGCCGAGCAGTTGCAGGTGGACGTCTCCACGGTCTTTCGCGCCATCCGCAAGCTCGAAGCCAATCTGCAGGTGGCGCTGTTCGACAAGACCCGCCGCGGCTACACCCCGACCCAGAGCGCCAAGGCCCTCGCCGAACAGGCCGAGCGCGCCGAACAGGCGCTGGAGGCGGCGCGTATTGCCCTCACCCAGGGCGAGAACGTCATCAGCGGCACGGTCCGCCTGACCTGCACCGATGCCGTGCTGCGCAGCCTGCTCCTGCCGGGGCTCGCCGAGCTCATGCCGCGCTATCCGGCGGTCGCCCTGGACGTCGCCACCTCCAACACCTTCGCCAGCCTGAGCCGGCGGGATGCGGACATCGCCCTGCGCCTGTCCAACGCCCCGCCGGAACACCTGATCGGCCGCCGGCTCGGTCGCAGCTCCTACTTCGTCTGCGGTCACGAGCGCTATCGCGCCGGTTACGGCCAGCTGGCCACCGAACTGCCCTGGATCGCCCCGGATGATTCCCTCGCCGATCACGTCTCGGTCACCTGGCTGCGCCAGGCCTACCCCAGCCTCACCCCGCGCTATCGCTGCAGCAGCATGTCCTCGGTCGGCAGCCTGGTCGGCGCCGGTCTCGGGGTGGCCGCCCTCCCCGATTTCATGATCAGCAGTCTGGACGGCGTCGAGCGCCTGGGTCCGGCGCTGCCCTGTTGCGACACCGATATCTGGCTGCTGACCCGCCCGGACAATCTGTCGCTGCGCTCGGTGCAGATCCTCTTCGATGAGCTGGCGAATCTGTTGAAAGCCCGGATAGCGGACGTTTGCCAGACCTGACGCGAAGCGCTGGTTCGTCGAGCGAAGAAATCCTGCCCCTGAACCCTTGACGGTCTGGGTGCTATCAACGTCGAGCCTGGCTTGGGATTTCGCCGAATCATTCACGACGGTTCCGCAGGAAGGGTGACTAGCGTCCATCACCCGTCCCCGGCTATCCGCGGTGCCGTGTCAACCCCTGAAAGCCGCATTCTGACGCACGTCGTCGGCGACGAACCACCTCAACAAACCCGCTTGCCAGACGATATCGAGGGTCACGGTGGTCAGTTAACACGGAGACAAGGATGAGCAGCCGCCTCGCCATACCCGACAATCCCGACCGCGATTGCCTGTTGAACATTCACCGGTTGCTGACGCGAAGAATCGATCAGCTCCGCGAAGTGGATATGGGCAGCCCGGAATTGCAGGACATCCTCTTTCAATTTGAAGCCCTGACGGCAGAAACCATCCAGCTGGTCGAGGAAGTCGCCGTTAGGCTGGCGACCGAGCCGCATTAGCGGGCAGCGGCCGCCGTGTTCCAGGGCGACGAACTGTCCGGCGCGATCCCGGACCACCCGAGCGACGCTAGCCGGCTCTGCCGCGCCCGAGTGTCAGCGGTCGCGGCAGACCCCGGTACTCCCTCGCACCACCAGTTCGAAGGGCAGCACCACCTCCCGGGTGGTCGGCGCCGCGCCGCTGAGGATCTCCAGCAGCAGGGCCACCGCTCGCTGGCCGAAGGCCTCCGCCGGTTGGGCGATGGTGGTCAGCGGGGGATCGCTGTAGGCGGCGAAGGCGATGTCGTCGAAGCCCGCCAGCGATAGGTCCTCGGGCACCCGCAGGCCCGCGCCGCGAAGACTTTGCAGGGCGCCGATCGCCATCTCGTCACTGCAGCAGAACAGCGCGGTGGGCCGTTCCGGTAGCGCCAGCAGCGTCCTGGTCGCGGCGGCGCCGGCGGCCAGGGTGAAATCGCCCGGGTGCAGCAGATCCGGGTCCAGCGGGATGCCGGCTTGGGTGAACGCCTCCTGGTAACCGGCCAGGCGCTCCAGGGTCAGCGGACTGCTTTCCGGGCCCTTGATCAGGGCGATGCGCCTGTGACCCAGCGCCAGCAGGTGTTCGGTCAGGCGGCGGGCGGCGGCACGGTTGTCCAGCCGCACCTTGGGCCAGGTGTGCTCGGCGAGCACCTCGCAGGCATTCACCACCGGCGGTGCGTCGGGGTCACCGGCGAAGGGATCGAAGGCGCGCAACTGGATCACCCCGTCCGCCTGCCGCGCATAGACCAGTTCGGCATACTCGCGCTCGCGGGCCTCGTCCCCCGCGGTATCGCACAGCAGCACCCGATACCCCGCCGCCTGGGCCGCCTGCTGGATCCCGGTGATGACGCGGGCGAAGAAGCTGTTGGCGATCAGCGGCACCAGCACCACCAGATTGCCGGTGCGTCGCGAACGGAATTGCACCGCCATCCCGTTGGGCCGGTAGTTGGCTGCGGTCACGGCGGCCTGCACCCGTTCGCGGGTCGCTGGCGCCACCACCTCGGGATTCTTCAGGGTGCGCGACACGGTAGCGACCGATACCCCGGCCAGTTCGGCGACCCTGCGGATGTTGGACATGCGGCCTCGGAGAGCGGGGAAAGGCTGTCACTGTGCGCAAAGCCCGGCGTACGGGCAAGCCGTACGTCCGCCAGGCGCTTGACTAACGACCGCCACGGGCTCCAAATACCCGCAAATGTAACCGGTTACACTCAAGACAATAATAAACTGAGGGCAAGAGGATGCAGGCGGAAACCGGCGGCAAGGTCCGCTACGGCATGATCGGTGGCGGCCAGGGCGCCTTCATCGGCGCGGCCCACCGACGCGCAGCGGCCCTGGATGGCGCATTCGAACTGGTCTGCGGCGCCTTCAGCCGTGATCCCGCCAACAACGCCGCGACCGGACGGGAACTCGGTCTGGCGCCCGCGCGGGTCCATGCCTCCTGGCAGACCCTGCTGGCCAATGAAGCCCGGCTACCCCCCGAGCAGCGGGTCGAGTTGCTGGTGATCGTCACGCCCAACGACCTCCATGTGCCCATCGCCCAGGCAGCTCTGAGCGCCGGCTTCCACGTCTTCTCGGAAAAACCCGCGGGCATCTCGCTGGCCGAGGTACAGCGCCTGGCGGACACGCTGGCCGCCCTGCCCCTGCGCTATGCCCTGGCCCACAGCTACCTCGGCTATCCCCTGGTATGGGAGGCCCGTGAGCGGGTCGCCCGCGGAGAGCTGGGGGCCCTGCGCAAGATCCATGTGGAATACCCCCAGGGCTGGCTCGCCCAGGACCTGGCCGCCACCGGCAATCGGCAGGCGGCCTGGCGCGACGATCCGGCCGCCTCCGGCCCGGGCGGTTGCCTGGGCGACATCGGCACCCATGCCTTCAGCCTCGCCGAATTCATCGGCGGCCAGCCCATCACCCGCCTCAGTGCCCAGCTGCGCAGCCACCTGCCCAGTCGGCGGCTGGACGACGATGTCATGGTGCTGTTCGAGACCGCCGCGGGCGCCAGCGGCAGCCTCTTGGCCAGCCAGGTGTGCATTGGCGAGGAAAATGGCCTGCGCATCCGCCTCTACGGTGAGCGCGGCAGTCTGGAATGGCGGCAGCAGGAGCCCAACAGCCTGCTGCAGCGCAGCCTCGACCAACCGCCGCAGGACCTGCGCGCCGGCCTCGGCCTGCCCTGGCTGAGTGCCGGCACCCAGCAGCGCCTGCGCCTGCCCGCCGGGCACCCGGAGGGCTATCTCGAAGCCCTGGCCAATCTCTATCGCCAGCTGGCCGCGGCCATTCGCGATCCCACCGATCCCGCGCCGGGCCTGCCTGGCATCCAGACGGGCTGGCGCGGGCTGGCCTTTATCGAAACCGCCCTGGCCAGCCATCGGCGCCAGGGCGCCTGGACCCCCTTACCGACCCCAGGAGCCTGAACATGGCCGCCAACGCTCGTCCCGGCCTCAAGGGCCCGGCGATCTTTCTCGCCCAGTTTCTCGATGACCAGCCGCCCTTCGACACCCTGCCCAACCTGGCGCGCTGGGCGGCGGACCTCGGCTACCGGGGCATCCAGCTGCCGACGCTGGGCCCCCAGTGCCCGAATCTGGAACGCGCCGCCGCCAGCCAGGACTACTGCGACGAACTGCTCGGGCAGTGCGCCGATGCCGGAGTGGCCATCAGCGAACTCTCCACCCACCTGCAGGGACAACTAGTCGCCGTGCATCCGGCCTTCAGCGAGGCCTTCGACGCCTTCGCCCCGCCGGCGCTGCGCGGCCGCCCGGAAGAGCGCCAGGCCTGGGCGGTCAAGCAGCTCAAGCTGGCCGCCAAGGCCAGCCGCCGCCTCGGCCTCACGGCGGTGGCGAGCTTTTCCGGCGCCCTGCTCTGGCCCTATGTCTATCCCTGGCCGCAGCGTCCGGCGGGTCTGGTGGACGAAGGCTTCGCCGAGCTGGCCCGGCGCTGGCGCCCCATCCTCGACGTCTACGGCGAAGAAGGGATCGACCTCTGCTTCGAATTGCATCCCGGCGAGGACCTGCACGATGGCGCCACCTTCGAGCGCTTCCTGGCGGCGGTCGACGACCATCCCCGGGCGCGGATCCTCTACGACCCCAGCCATTTCGTCCTGCAGCAGCTGGACTACCTGGGCTTCATCGACCGCTATCACGCACGCATCGGCATGTTCCACGTCAAGGACGCGGAATTCCGTCCCGATGCGCGCAGCGGCGTCTATGGCGGCTACCAGGACTGGGCCGAGCGGCCGGGGCGCTTCCGTTCCCTGGGCGACGGCCAGGTCGATTTCGGCGCCATCTTCAGCAAGCTCACCCAGTACGGCTTCGACGGCTGGGCGGTGCTGGAATGGGAGTGCTGCCTCAAGGACGCGGCCCAGGGCGCGGCGGAAGGGGCGCCCTTCATCCAGCGTCACCTGATCCAGCCGGCCACCCGCGCCTTCGACGACTTCGCCGGCAGCGACGCCGATCCGGCGCGCAATCGGCGAATGCTCGGCCTGGAGTAAGGACCCCCTTCGTTTTTTCGTCACATAACCCACAACAAGGAAACGACGATGAACGCACTTTCGCTTCGCCTGAGCACCCTGATGTTCCTGCAGTTCTTTATCTGGGGCAGCTGGTTCGTCACCCTGGCGACCTTTCTCGGCAACACCCTGGGCGCCAATGGCGGCCAGATCGGCCAGGCCTTCGCCACCCAGTCCTGGGGCGCGATCCTGGCGCCCTTCGTGATCGGCCTGATCGCCGATCGCTACTTCAACGCCGAGCGCATCCTCGGCCTGCTGCACCTGGCCGGTGCGGTGCTGCTCTATCAGCTCTATGCGGCGGCTGACTTCACCACCTTCTATCCGCTGGTGCTGGCCTACATGCTCTGCTACATGCCGACCCTGGCGCTGGCCAATTCCGTGGCCTTCCGCCACCTGGCCGATCCGGCCCGGCAATTCGCCAGGATCCGCGTCTGGGGCACCCTGGGCTGGATCGCCGCCGGCCTGGCGATCAGCTTCGTCTTCGCCTGGGACAGCCGCAGCGGCATCGCCGCCGGTGCCCTGCGCAACACCTTCCTGCTGGGCGCCGCGGCTTCCCTCCTCCTCGGTTTCTACAGCTTCAGCCTGCCGCGTACCGCGCCGCTGCCGGCCACCCGCGGCGGACTGGGCGCGATGCTCGGCCTGGACGCCCTGCGCCTGCTCAAGGACCGCAGCTTCGCGGTGTTCTTTGCCGCCTCGGTGCTGATCTGCATTCCGCTGGCCTTCTACTACCAGAACGCCAACCTCTTTCTCGCCGAACTGGGGGTGGCCAACCCTACCGGGATGATGACCCTCGGCCAGGTGTCCGAGGTGGGCTTCATGCTGCTCCTGCCGCTGTTCATCCGCCGCTTCGGCCTCAAGCGCACCCTGCTGGTGGGGATGCTGGCCTGGGCGGTGCGCTATGGCTGCTTCGCCCTGGGCGCCCAGGGTGACGCCCTCGCCTATCTGCTGCTGGGCATCGCCCTGCATGGGGTCTGCTACGACTTCTTCTTCGTCTCCGGGCAGATCTATACCGACGCCAAGGCCGGCGCGGCAGACAAGAGTGCGGCCCAGGGCCTGATCACCCTGGCCACCTATGGCGTGGGCATGCTGGTCGGCTTTCGGGTGGCCGGGATGGTCTCGGATCACTATGCCAGCGCTGCCGGCCACGACTGGCAGGGCATCTGGCTGTTCCCGGCGGTGTTCTCCCTGGGCGTGCGGCTGGCCTTTCTGGTCAGCTTCCGCGACGCCCGCCCGGCGCGTGCCGGCGCGGCTGCGCCCGTGCGCTAGGACGCCTCCGCGGACCCCGGATCGCGGGTGAAGTAGCGGCGCGCCTGGTGCAAAAAGAGTGGCAAGGCGGGGTTGCTGTTGTCTTCCCGCCAGGCCATCCAGACCTCCGCATGGAGTTCGGCGTCCGTCAGCGGGCGGAAGCAGACCTGATCGACGTGCAGATGCGCCGCCGATGCCGGCAACAAGGCGACGCCAACCCCGGCGCGGACCAGGCCCAGGATGGAATGGGTCTGGCCCAGGTGCTGAACGAAGCGTGGCCGGACACCGGTACTGGCGAAGAGGCCGGCGATGCTGTCGTAGAAATAGCGACCTTCGCCGGGCGAATACATGACGAAGGGCTGTTGTTCTAGCGCCCGCACCGACACCGCCCGCTGTGCCGCCAGCGGATGGCCAAGAGGCAAGGCGAGCAGCAGCGGCTCCCGCCAGACCCGCTCTCCCCGCAGCGGTCCGCGCGGCGCCAGCTGGCGTAGAAAACCCACGTCGATCATCTGCGCGGCCAGCGTCTCGGTCTGGTCGGTGGTGACCTGTTCCTGCAGTACGAGATCCACTTCCGGCAGGGCGCCCTGGAGGTGTCGCACGAGCTCGGGGATCAGGCGATAACCCGCGACGGCGGTGAAGCCCAGGCTGAGCCGGCCGCTGCTGCCCCGCGCCAGGCTGCGGGCGGTCTCTCCCGCCCGCTCGGCGAACAGCAGGACGTGCCGGGCGTCGCGCAGGAAGCCGACGCCCGCCGCGGTGAGGCGTACCTGGCGGTTGGAGCGCTCCAGCAACTGGACGCCGAGATCACGTTCCAGCAGCTGGATCTGCCGACGCAGCGGCGGCTGGGTCATGAACAGCCGCCGGGCGGCGCGGCCAAAGTGCAACTCCTCCGCGACGGCGACGAAGCAGCGCAACTGATGTAATTCCACGATTCAATCCGCGCATCAATCCATCCAGTATCTATGTTAAACGTATATCGATGCAGTTCCTATGCTCGGCGGCAACATCCGGCAAAGGATCAGACCATACCATGACCGCATTGCTGCTTACCCAGGCCGTACCCGCCCCCATAGATGCCAGGCTCCGGGCTGTCTACGAGATCCACCGGCTCGATCTCGCCGAGGATCCCGAGGCGCTGCTGGACCAGGTCGGCCCCCGTATTCGCGGGGTCGTCACCGGCGGCGCCAAAGGCTGCGCCAAGCGGCTGATGGATCGCCTGCCCAGGCTGGAGATCGTGGCCGTCGCCGGGGTGGGGACCGATGCCGTCGACCTGGGCGAAGCCGCGCGGCGCGGTATTCAGGTCACCACGACACCCGGAGTCCTGACTGATGATGTCGCCGACATGGCGCTGGGTCTGCTGCTGATGACCCTGCGCGACCTCGGCCTGGGAGAACGGCTGGTCCGGAACGGCCAGTGGGACCAGACGGCACAGGCGCTGGCGCGCAAGGTGACGGGTATCCGCCTGGGCATCATCGGTCTGGGCCAGGTGGGTCGGGCGATCGCCCGGCGCGCCGCGGCCTTCGACATGCGGATCGCCTATACCGATCCCCAGGCACAACCCCAGCTCCCCTATCGCCACGAGCCGGATCTGCTCGCCCTGGCGCGGGACAGCGATGCGCTGATCCTCGCCGCCTCGGCCGATCAGGGACGGGTGCTGATCACCGCGGAGGTGCTGGAGGCGCTGGGACCCCAGGGCTATTTCATCAACGTCGCCCGCGGCAAGCTGGTGGATGAACCGGCCCTGGTACGGGCGCTGCAGGAACGCCGCATCGCCGGCGCCGGCCTGGACGTCTTCGCCGATGAGCCCCACGTCCCGCCGGCCCTGCTGGATCTCGACAACGTCGTGCTGCAACCACACCGCGCCAGCGCGACCGAGCAGACCCGCCTGGCCATGGGCGAGATCGTCCTGCGCCACCTCGCCGAGTGCTTCGCCAGCGAAGCCGCCGTCGGCTAGGCAGCCGCCTGTCGCCCTGCACAATAACAACATGGAGGCGCCCCAGACATGCCCAGCAAGACCCTCACCTCGCCGCTCGCCACTACCGCTACCGCTACCAACGCGACCACCGCCCTCGGCCGCCATCGCTACGCGGTGCTGGCGCTGATCTTCCTGGTCACCGTCATCAACTATGCCGACCGGGCGACCCTTTCCATCGCCGGTACCGGGGTGATCGCCGAGCTGGGCATCGACCCCATGGCCCTGGGCCTGATCTTCTCGGCTTTCGCCTGGGCCTACGCCCTTGGCCAGATCCCCGGCGGCTGGTTGCTGGATCGCTTCGGCGCGCGGCGAGTCTATGGCTGCAGCCTGCTGCTGTGGTCGGTGTTCACCCTGCTCCAGGGCACGGTAGGCGGCCTGGGTTTCGCCGGCGCCTCGGCGGCGGTCGCGCTGTTCTGCCTGAGGTTCATGCTCGGCCTGGTGGAGTCACCCGCCTTCCCGGCCAACAACCGCATCGTGTCCTGCTGGTTTCCGACCCGTGAGCGCGGCACGGCCTCGGCCCTGTTCAACTCGGCCCAGTACATGGCGGTGGTGGTGTTCACCCCGCTGATGGCCTGGCTGACCCACGCCCTCGGCTGGGAGCTCGTCTTTCTCTGGATGGGCGCCCTGGGCCTGCTGCTGACCCTGGTGTGGTTCGCCTATTACCGCGAGCCGCTGAGCGATCCCCGCCTGACCGCCGCGGAACTGGCGACCATGCGCGACGGGGGCGCCCTGGTCGATCTGGAGCAGCAGCGCATCAGCCAGCGGGAAAGACCCAAGGGGCGGCAGATCATGCAACTGTTCACCCAGCGGACGCTGTGGGGCATCTACCTGGGTCAGTACTGCATCACCGCCCTCACCTATTTCTTCATCACCTGGTTTCCCATCTATCTGATCAAGGGCCGCGGCATGACCATCATGGAGGCCGGCTGGGTCGCGGCGCTGCCGGCCATCTGCGGCTTCAGCGGCGGCGTGCTGGGCGGGATGCTGTCCGACTACCTGATACGCCGCGGGACCCACCCGTCGCTGGCCCGCAAGATCCCCTTCGTGACCGGCATGGCACTCTCCACCACCCTGGTGCTCTGCAACTTCGCCGAGGCCAATGCCACGGTCATCGCGCTGATGGCGCTGGCCTTCTTTGGCAAGGGCCTGGCCGCCGTCGGCTGGGCGGTGCTGTCCGATACGGCGCCGAAGAGCATGGTGGGTCTGAGCGGTGGCGTCTTCAACGGCCTGGGCAATCTGGCGGGTATCGTCACCCCGGTGGTGATCGGGCTGGTGCTCGCCCGCACCGGCTCCTTCGACCTGGCGCTCTGGTTCGTCGCCGCCCATGGCGTGCTGGGGATCTTCGCCTACACCGTGCTCGCCCGCCGCTTCGAGCGCCTCGAACTCAAGCCTGACGCGGCTCCTGCCTGAGCAAGGCGTCAGCCCTGTCCGCTGGTCGCCTCGCCCAGAGCGGCAGGCGACGAGTCCGGCGGTCCCCCCGACGCCTCTGACCACGGCACTCGATCAAGACGGCCACAGCCTTGCCTGTGGCCGTTTTCATTTTCCCGCCTCGTACGCCTCGTCGCTGTAGCGAAAGCCTCCGCCTTAGTGAGGACTGCCCCCGCCGGGCCTGCGAGCAACGCGCGAATCCGACCCCAACCTGGCAAGACCAATTTGAAAAAATCAAATTGGTCTTGCCAGGTATTCGAACGGGGGTGTAGCTTTCCCTGCCATGGATCTCACATAGGGCAACGACCCTAGAACAACAACAAGAGAGAGCACCATGCTGGATACCCCATCGCTCCGCGGCGAAGGTGGCGGCCCTGTAGCGGCCGCGCCCGCGCCCTGCCTGACGCTCGAAAACATTTCCAAGCGCTTTCCCGGCGTCGTGGCCCTCAATGACGTCAGCCTCAGCCTCTACCCGGGTGAAGTCCACGCCATCTGCGGCGAGAACGGCGCCGGCAAGTCCACCCTGATGAAGATCGTCAGCGGCCAGCAGCCGCCGGACGAGGGGCGGATCCGCTACCTGGGCGAAGAGCGGCACTTCAAGTCGGTGTCGGAAGCCGAGCAGGTCGGCATCGCCATCATTCACCAGGAACTCAACCTGGTGCCCCACCTCACGGTGGCGGAAAACATCTTCCTGGCCCGCGAACCGGTGCGCTTCGGCCTGATCGACAGACGCAAGATGCAGGCGGACACCGAAGCCTGCCTGGCCCGCCTGGGCGTGGCCATCAGCCCCCGCGCCCCGGTGGCCAAGCTGTCGGTGGCCCAGCAGCAGATGGTGGAGATCGCCAAGGCGCTGTCGCTGGACGCCCGGGTGCTCATCCTCGACGAACCAACCTCCTCGCTGACCGAAAGCGAGACCCAGGCGCTGTTCAAGGTGATCCAGGACCTCAAGGCGCGTGGCGTCGGCATGCTCTACATCTCCCACCGGCTGGACGAGATGCGCCACATCGTCGACCGGGTGACCATCCTGCGTGACGGTCGCTACGTCTCCACCCAGCGCTTTGCCGACACCAGTGTCGACGCCATAGTGGCGGGCATGGTCGGGCGCTCCCTCGACGAGAAATTCCCGCCGCGCACCTCGGTGCCCACCGGCGAGGTGCTGCTGCGGGCGCAGGGCCTGAGCCGCAAGGGGGTCTTCCAGGACATCAGCTTCGAATTGCGCCGCGGCGAGATCCTCGGCTTCGCCGGCCTCATGGGCGCCGGGCGCACCGAGATCGCCCGGGCGATCTTTGGCGCCGATCGGCTGGATGCCGGCGAGGTGGAGATCAACGGCCGCGCGGTCACTATCCGCAGTCCGCGCGACGGCATCGACCAGGGCATCGCCTACCTGTCCGAAGACCGCAAGAAGGACGGCCTGGCGGTCAAGATGACCCTGGCGCACAACCTGACCCTGGCCAATCTGGATGCCCTCTGCGGGCCGCTGGGCTTCATCCGCTTCAAAGAGGAGGCGCGCGTCGCCCAGGACTACGTGCGGCGGCTGGACATCCGCACGCCCTCGATCGACAAGGTCACCCGCTACCTCTCGGGCGGCAACCAGCAAAAGATCATCATCGGCAAATGGCTGTTCCGGGACGCCCGGATCATGTTCTTCGACGAGCCCACCCGGGGTATCGACGTCGGCGCCAAGTACGCTATCTACGAAATGATGGACCAGCTGGCGGCCCAGGGCATCGGTGTCGTCCTGATCAGTTCGGAGCTGCCGGAATTGCTCGGCATGAGCGATCGGATCCTGGTCTTTCACGAAGGTCGCCTGACCGGTGACGTCGAGACCCGGGCCACCTCCCAGGACCAGATCATGCACTACGCCTCCGGCTGCACGTCGCATTGACGGCAGCTCGCCCACGCGTGTCGAGCGAGACAGAGAAATGACCGAAAAACAAAAAGAATTCCTGCAGAAGTTTGGCGCCCTGGTCAGCCTGCTGGCCCTGATCGCGGTGTTTTCCTCCATGAGCAGTGCTTTCCTCACCATGGGCAACGGCATGAGCGTGGCCTTGCAGGTCACCTCCATCGCCTTTCTCGGCCTCGGTGCGACGGCGGTGATCATCACCGGCGGCATCGACCTCTCGGTGGGCTCGGTGCTGGCCCTGGCCGGCGTGGCCAACGCCATGGCGGTCAAGGCCGGCGCGTCCATCGAGGTGG
>NZ_WHOV01000080.1:0-21835 GCF_009765395.1 Pseudomonas sp. BAV 4579
GCAGGTTGATCTGACCTTCCTCACGGATCTGCTGGATGCTGTTCTGGGCATCCTGCAGCGCTGCCTGGGCCTTGGCGGCCTGGGTTTTGCGGGTCGCCAGACGGGCATCCCACTCGGCCTGCTCGGCCAGTTGCTTGGCTTCGTCGTACTTCTCGTTGGACAGGGCCGCTTGGGCCTGGGTCCACTTGTCCTGGGCCGACTTGGTCTCGATGGGAGCGAACTGGTTGCCGCCGCCGCTCACGGCTTCGTTGACGGCCGACTGGGTCACGGCCATCTGCGCGGTCGGCGGATTGCCGGCGCAGCCCGCGAGCAGCAGACCGCCGCCCAGGACCAGGCTGGCGAGCAGCGCACGAGGCGCGGAGAACGGGGAGGCACGAGAGGGACCGGTTTTCATCCGAACATTCCTGGCAGGTCGCCCGGAATGGGCGACAGTGCCTTTGAGACGGCGAAAACGCGGCGAGGTTCGCTGCGACCGCTGTGCTGAAGGCCCCGGGGTAGCAGCCGATATCTGTTGTCTGACAACAACAGGGCCAGAGGCCACGGAGACTTCCATGCTGTTACGCAACTGCAACATCGCGCCCCGGGCTGCCCTGGGCTTCGGCCTGATTGCCCTGATGGTGGCTTTTCTCGGGCTGTTTTCCCTGGCGCAGATGGCGGGTATCCGCGAGCGCCAGGTGGTGACGGAACGTGACTGGGTGCCCAGCATCCGCGCGGTGGACGCCATTCGCGAGAACATGCTGCGCATCCGGACCATTTCCCTGCGCCTGGCGCTGGACCCGGACCCGCGCAACATCGATACCTATGTCGGTCAGTACGAGGCACGCAACAAGGTGCTCATGGACGGCATCAAGGCCTATGAGGTCTTGGTCGATACGCCCGAGGAGCACCAGCGCTGGGACCTCTTCAAGCGTGATTTCGCCATCTATCAGCAGGGCATGACCGAGTCCTTCGCCCTGGCCCGCCGTGGCGATACCGCCGCGCTCAACAACTGACCCTGGTGGACATGAAGCCGGTGGTGGACGGCACCGGCAAGCAGCTGGGCGAGTTGGGCGACTTCTATGCCGAGGGCATCGAACGCGACGGCAAGATCTCGGCGGACCGCTACGCCGCCTCACGGCTGATCGTCATGGCGGTGATCGCCCTGGCCGCCCTGGCCACGGTACTCATGGCCTGGCTGTTGACCCGCAGCATCGTCGGGCCGCTGCGCGAGGCGCTGCTGGCCGCCCGCCGCGTCGCCCAGGGCGACCTGACCCAGACCCTGGCCGTGCAAGGCCGCGACGAGGTGAGCGAATTGCAGCGCGCCCTGCAGCAGATGCAGGCGCAACTGCGCGAGACCCTCTCGCGCATCGCCGGCTCCTCCACTCAGCTGGCCACCGCCGCCGAAGAGCTCAACGCGGTCACCGAGGCCGCTGGCCAGGGCTTGCAGCGCCAGAACGACGAGCTCGAACAGGCGGCTACGGCCGTCACCGAGATGAGCACCGCGGTGGACGAGGTGGCGCGCAACGCCGTCTCCACTTCCGAAGCCTCGCGGGCCTCCAGCCAGGCCGCGCAGCAGGGCCAGACGCGGGTCGCCGACACCCTGGGCGCCATCGCCGCCTTGTCCGACGAGGTGTCCGTCACCGGGACCCTGGTCCAGCGGCTCGCCGAGCAGTCCCAGGACATCGGCAAGGTGCTCGACGTCATTCGCGCCATCGCCGAACAGACCAACCTGCTGGCGCTCAATGCGGCCATCGAGGCGGCGCGGGCCGGCGAGGCCGGGCGTGGTTTCGCCGTGGTGGCCGATGAGGTGCGCGCCCTGGCCAGCCGCACCCAGCAGTCCACCCACGAGATCGAGCAGATGGTCTCGGGCATGCGCAGCGGTGCCAGTCAGGCCCTGGGCTCCATGCACAGCAGCAGTGAGCGCGCCCAGGCCACGCGTGCCCTGGCGGAAACCGCCGGGGTGGCGCTGGAAGAGATCAATACCCGCATCGGCGAGATGTACGAGCGCAACCTGGTGATTGCCAGCGCAGCCGAAGAGCAGGCGCAGGTGGCCCGGGAAGTGGATCGCAATCTGGTCAACATCCGCGATCTCTCCACCCAGTCCGCCGACGGTGCCCGCCAGACCAACGCCGCCAGCCAGGAGCTGTCGCGGCTGGCGGTGGATCTGCAGGGGCTGGTGAATCGCTTCCAGGTGTGAACCCTAGGCCCGCACCGCCTGGTACAGCGCCCGGATCAGATCAGACTGGGTGATGATGCCCACCAGGCGGCGCGAGCCGTCGATGATGGGGATGTGGCGGTGGCCGTTCTCGGAAAACACCGGCACCAGGTCGATCAGCAGGCGGTCGGCGCTGGCCACCCGCACGGTGCGGGTCATGATGCGGCCGACGCTGTTTTCGTCCTGGCGGGCCTTCGGCCGGACCAGCGAGCGCAGGCGCCAGCCGAGGCCTTCGTGGACGTCCAGGTCGATCTGCCGCATGAAGTCGGCGACGGTGACGATGCCCAGCAGATGGCCCTGGCGATCCACCACCGGCAGCGCCTTGATGCGGCGGGCGCGCATCAGCGCCCAGGCTTCCTGCAGCGGCATCTCGGCACGGGCCGTCACCGGTTCTTGGCTCATGACGTCGGCGCAGCGCAGTTCGCCCATCTTGCGCTGGTAGGCACGCGCCTCCACCTGTTCGAGCAATTCGGCGAGGTCGTCGCGGCTGATGTCCAGCACCTGGTTGTAGCGCGCCAGCACGGCGTCCAGGTCGGCGCGCTGCAGGCGCGTCTCGCCGCTCGGTTCGGCCGGGCGTGGCACATGGGGCCAGGGACGCCGGGTCAGGTTGTTGTAGAGCAGGCCGGCACTCACCAGCAGCAGCGAATCCAGCGCCACCGGACTCCAGGCATAGCTGAAATCCTGGGCGCCGATGAGCACCATCAGCAGCGCCGAGGCACCGCCCGGCGGATGCAGGCAGCGCAGGCTGAACATGGCGGCGATGGCCAGGGCGACCGCCACCGCGGCGGCCAGGTTGGCTTCGGGAATCCACCGCGCGCAGGCGATGCCGATCAGCGCCGACAGGGTATTGCCGCCCACCACCGACCAGGGCTGCGCCAGCGGACTGGAGGGCAGGGCGAACACCAGCACCGCGCTGGCGCCCAGCGGCGCCACCAGGGCCAGCGCCAGGGCGCCATGCTGATGCACCGGCTGGCCTTCCAGCCACCAGGCCGCCAGGAGCGCGGCGAGCAGGATGCCGAGGCCGGCGCCCAGGCTGGCGCGCAGGCGTTCGCGAGCGTCGATGGGCAAGGGCGCTGGCCAGAAGGCGCGCAGGCCCTGGAGCAGACGGGCGAAGAGGGAGGATGCAGGGGGTTGCTGGGACATGGGCGAGCAGCTGCTGGGCCGAACGAGGGCGCTGATGGTCCACCCTGTACGGAGCCCTGGCAATACCGGCGAAGACCGCGGGCCGCCACCGCCAGCGGCCAGGCGGCGCCCCAGAGCGACCGCGGTCCCGGAGCGATTTTCTACTGCGACCACTCGGGTTGCCGTAGTAGGATTATCGGCTGGGTGTCGCCGCAACCTCGCGGTAGGACAGGTTGAATCGAGCGCAGGTCGGGCCGCCGCGCGGAGTACGGCTGCCCATGTCATCCCCGCTATCCCCTGCCAAGGCCCTGGCCTATCTCAATCGCTTCTGCGCCGCCGAAGCGGCCGGTGGTGTCGTGTTGATGGTCGCCGCGGCCGTCGCCCTCATCGTCGCCAACTCGCCCTTGGCCGACGGCTATTTCGCCAGCCTGCACTGGTACGTCGGTGGCCTTTCACTCGGTCACTGGATCAACGACGGCCTGATGGCCATCTTCTTCCTGCTGGTGGGGCTGGAGATCAAGCGCGAGATGGCGGTCGGCCAACTCGCCAGCTGGGGCGATCGCGCCCTGCCGGGCCTCGCTGCCCTGGGTGGCATGCTGGTGCCGGCGCTGCTCTATGCCCTGGTCAATCGCCACGATCCCCAGACGCTCGCCGGCTGGGCGATTCCCGCCGCCACCGACATCGCCTTCGCCCTCGGTGTGCTGTCGCTGCTGGGTTCGCGGGTGCCAGCGTCGCTCAAGGTGTTTCTCTCGGCCCTGGCGATCCTCGACGACCTCGGCGCCGTGCTGATCATCGCGCTGTTCTATACCAGCGACCTCTCCACCCCCATGCTGCTGGCCGCGGCCGGTCTGGTGGCCGTGCTGTTCCTGCTCAATCGCTGCAAGGTCACCGCCCTGCTGCCCTATCTGCTGGTCGGGGCGCTGCTGTGGTTCTGCATGCTGCGCTCGGGCATCCATGCGACCCTGGCCGGGGTGATCCTGGCGCTGTTCATTCCCCTGGGCGATACCGAGGCCGACGATGCCTCGCCGCTGCTGAGGCTGGAGTCCGCGCTGCACCCCTGGGTGGCCTTCCTGATCGTGCCCCTGTTCGGCTTCGCCAATGCCGGGGTGTCCCTGGCCGGGATGTCGCCCGCCAACCTGCTGGATCCGGTTCCCCTGGGCGTGACCCTGGGGCTGTTTCTCGGCAAGCAGATCGGCATCTCCCTCATGGCGGTGCTGGCCATCCGCAGTGGTCTGGCGCGGCTGCCGGAAGGCGCCAGCTGGCTGCAGCTCTATGGCGTGGCGCTGCTCTGCGGCATTGGCTTTACCATGAGTCTGTTCATTGGCGCCCTGGCCTTTCCGGGTGCGCCCTTCCTGGTCGACGAGGTCAAGATCGGCGTGCTGCTGGGGTCGCTGCTGTCGGCCCTGGCCGGCATCGCCGTCCTGCTCCTGGCCGCCCGCCGTCGTTGAGAGGAGTCTGAGATGCCCTATGCGCTGTTCGCGGTGATGGTGGGCGGGGCCGTGGGCAGCGCCTGCCGCTGGTGGGTCGGTCTGCGGATGAATGCGCTGTTTCCGCTGCTGCCCCTGGGCACGCTGCTGGTCAATCTGGTCGGTGGCTTCGTGATCGGCCTCGCCCTGGGCTTCTTCTCCCGCTATCCAGGCGTGGACCCCCAGTGGAAGCTGTTGCTGGTGACCGGCTTCTGCGGCGGCTTCACCACCTTCTCGACCTTTTCCGCCGAGGTGGTGAATCTGCTGCAGAGCGGCCGCCTGGGCTGGGCGGCGCTCACCGTCACCGTCCATGTCCTGGGCTCGCTGCTGCTGACCCTGGCCGGTTTCGCCCTCGCCGGTCGCCTCGGCTGAGGCGACCGGCCATCCGGACTCAGGCCGGCGCCACAGGCGCGGTCGGGGGCTGCCGCCGCGGCTTGAATCTCAGCGCCGGCGCCTCGATCAGGTGCCAGGAGAGCACCGCGAAGCCCAGGGTCAGGACGTAGCTCACCAGCAGGAAGCCGGGCAGCGAGAAGCTGTCGGGAAACCAGTGCATGAGCAGTTGCTGGACCGGGAAGTTGAACAGGTAGAGGCCGTAGGAATAGTCGCCGAAGCGGCCGAAGCCGTGCAGCACCGGTACCTGCACCTGGGCCAGGTAGATGATCACATAGGCCAGCGACACCAGGTGGATCACCGGCAGGATGTGCCAGGCGATGGCCGCCAGCGACAGCAGGCAGAGCGCCAGGGCGATATCCAGGCGCCAGGGGATGCGCGGTCCCGCGAGTTGCAGCAGGGCGCCGGCGAAAAAGAACATGCCCAGGCTGAACACCTTGTGCAGCACGAAGCTGGCGACGCCCATCTGTGGCAGCAGCAGGAAGTTGCCCAGCACCAGCACCACCAGGGTGGCCATGACCACCGAGCGGGTCAGCAGCCCCAGTACCCCGATGATCAGCAGCGACAGGTACATGAACACCTCGTAGGGCAGGGTCCAGTAGCTGCCGTTCACCGTGTCCGGAAAGGGATTGCCGGTGAAGACGCCGGGCAGCTCGAAGCGGGTCATCAGCAGGATGTTCTTGAAGAAGCCCAGGGTCTGGCGATCGCTGAAGTAGGCGCTCGTCTCGCGACTGGTGGCGAGCCAGCCCACCACCAGCACCGAGAACAGCACCGAGACGATCAGCGCCGGAAAGATCCGCAGGGCGCGCTTGAGGATGAAGTCCAGGGGATTGCGACTGCGCTGGAAGGACGCCGTGATCAGAAAGCCGCTGATCACGAAGAACACATAGACGGCGATATTGGCCGCGTCGGTAAAGCCGGTGAAATTGAGGATCGGCTCAGCGCCGATGTGTCCCGAGAGCCAGAAGCCATGGCCGATCACCACGGTGGACGCCGCGGCGAATCTCAGGAAATCGAAGTTGTTGCGTCCGTGGGGGACGTGAGCGGTAGTCATGTCTGCTCCTCGCAGCCGTGGCCCATGCCGCGGCCGCCGCCGGGGAGCGAACTCCAGGCGGAAGGCGACGCAGACGGCATCGGCGGAAACGCCCGTCGTGAGACGCGCGCAGGCAAAGGCCGCTGCCGGCGGGACCGGCAACGAAAGGGCGACCGCCGACGCGATCAGCGCGATCGGTCGGCCGGCGAGGGCAGGGGCGCTATGGGGGGCTGAGCGGCGCGAAAGCGAGCGTCATGCGCCAGGACTCCGGAAAAGCGGTACCGCAAGCGGGAACGGGGGCGGCGAGGCGCGCGCAGGCGATCGGGGTCTGGGGCCTCCCGGCCGCCCCGGTCGTTGCGTACGCCTCGCTCATCAGGCGCTGGCCTGCAGCGGCTGTTCGTGCACGTCTTGCGCCTGTTCCAGGGCGAAGGGTTCCTGGGCGAAATAGAGCGCGGCGCTCTGGCGGGCATGATCGCCGAACTCATGGGGATGGCGCATGACGATCTGTTCGAAGGCGCCCGGCTCCAGGCCGTCTTCGTAGAAGCCGTTGTGGCACTGCAGGATGCCCGAGGCGCAGACGCTGCGCTCGACCGCGGCGATCAGGCCGCCGGCTCTGAGGCTCTTGACGATGTTGTGCGGCAGCCGCTGGCGGCGACGCAGACTGGCGGCGGTGTCGCTGAGGGTATCGAGGATCTCGGTCTCGGCCGGCGACAGCTTGCGCACGTCCAGCTTGGACTTCTGCACCAGGTAGCGACGGGAGAGCAGACGAGCCTGGTCATTGAGGGCCTTGAGCACCGCACCGCTGAGTTCACCACGGGTGAACAGGCCGGTTTCCAGGGCGATCAGGTAGGACCAATCGTTGATGAGCGGAATCTTGCTGATGTCACGTTCCATGTGAGTGCCTGCGTCCATTTAAGTTGGCTAATTGAGGATAGGACACCCTCAATGGTTCCAGTTGGCCAGTATAAGGTGACGAGTGGCATGGAATTTGACGGTCCTGACAAGATTTGTCGGTTTTTTGTCGAAGTGGGTCACGCCTTGGGAATGCAACCTCAACGCTGCGCTTGGGGTCCCTTGCTGGAGCCCTGGCGCGAGTCGGGTTAATCCTTCGCAACGTCAGGTGATGAGATGAGTGATCCCGCAGCCCCTTCCAGCTCTGCCGATCTCGACTGCGATGTCGCCGTGATCGGCGCCGGAACCGCCGGCCTTGCCGCCGAACGCGCCGCCCGGCGCCAGGGGGCGCGGACCCTGCTGATCGACGATCGCTGGGCCGGGACTACCTGTGCCTCCGTGGGCTGCATGCCTTCCAAGCTGCTGATCGTTGCCGGTGAGGCTCATCACGCCGTCCGCCGTGCTGCTACCTTCGGCATCGACGTGGGTAGCGTCAGCGTCGATGGCGCGGCGGTCATGGCGCGGGTACGCCGTGAGCGCGACCATTTCGTCGCCGCCACCAAGCAGGGTTTCGCCACGTTGCCCGCGGGCGTGGCCCAGCAGGCCACGGCGCGCTTCGTGGCGGCGGACCGTCTGCAACTCAGCAATGGTAAGACTATAAGCGCCCGCAGCGTGGTCATCGCCACCGGCTCCTATCCCCTGGTGCCGGAACCTTTCGCCGCGCTGGGCGAGCGGGCGCTGACCAACGAGACGATCTTCGAGCTGCCCGATCTGCCGCGCTCCCTGGCGGTGATCGGCACCGGTCCGGTGGGCCTGGAACTGGCCCAGGCCATGGCCCGTCTGGGCGTGGCCGTCACCCTGTTCGGCCAGGACGATGGCCTGGGCGCGCTCAAGGATCTGGAGGTCAAGGCCGAGTTGCGCAAGATCCTGGAACAGGACCTGACCTTGCTGCTGGACGTCGAGGTGGACGCCCGCCGCGCAGGCGAGAGCGTGCGATTGTCCTGGTCCGGCGCGGCGAGCGGCGAGGGCGACTTCGACTACGTGCTGGTGGCCGCCGGGCGACCGCCACGACTCAAGGGCCTGGGCCTGGAAACCACCGGCATCGAGCTGGACGACCATGGCACCCCGGTTTACGACCCCGAGACGCTGCAGTGCGGCGCTTCGTCGATCTTCATTGCCGGCGACGCCGACCACGACCGGCCGATCCTCCATGAAGCCTCCGATGAGGGCGCCATCGCCGGGCACAATGCCGCCTGCTATCCCGAGGTCCGACCGACTCCGAGATCGCCACTGTTTTCGCTGATCTTCACCGATCCGCCGGTGGCCGTGCTGGGCAGTCCGCCCGACGAGGGCAGTCTGATCGGCACCTCTTCCTACCACGACCAGGGCCGCGCCCGGGTCGAGGCGCGCAACCAGGGCCTCGCCCGTTTCTATGCCGAGCCGGGCACCGGCAAGTTGACCGGCGCGGCCATGGTCGGGCCGGGCATGGACCATATCGGCCATCTGCTGGTGCTGGCGCTGATCCATGGCGAGACCGCCAGTTCGCTGCTCGACATGCCCTTCTACCACCCCACCCTCGAAGAAGGCCTCAAGAGCGGTCTGCGCGAGATATGCCATGCCGCCCACAGCAGCCTGCGTGGCGACCGCGACCAGGGCTTGCCGTCTGGGGCTTGAGGGGAGGGCTATTGGACTTCGCTGCGCTCAACGGCGGTGCTCAATCCGGTAGTGGAAAAGGCTGCGCCGTTTTCCACGCTACGGTTTTGCTAGAGGCACCCTCGCCCCAGCCCTCTCCCAGGGGGAGAGTGGGCTGCTCAGCGCAGTGGGTAGGTTCAACGTCCGTAGGGTGGATAACGGCGCAGCCTTATCCACGCATCACCGAACGCCCACCCAACAAAAAGCCCCGCCGGGATCACCCGCGGGGCTTCTGCTACCGCCAAACAGCCATCAGGCCTTGAAGCGCCTTACCAAGCCATCCAGTTCGCCCGACAGTTGCGACAGGCGCGAGGAGTCGCGGGTGGTGGACTGGGCCAGGCCTTCCACCTGCTGGGCGTCGTCGTGGATCTGGGCGATGTGGCGGTTGATGTCCTCGGCCACCTGATGCTGTTCCTCGGCCGCCGCGGCGATCTGCAGGGCCTGGTCGCGGATCTCGTCCACCGACTGGCGGATGCCTTCGAAGCTGCCGCGCGCCTCGCTGATGGAGGTCACGCTGGTCTGCGACAGCTCCAGGCTGGTCTCGATCTGGCGGGTGACCTCCTGGGTGCGCCGCGCCAGACTGCCGAGCAGGCCGTCGATCTCGCCGGTGGAGTCGGCGGTGCGCTTGGCCAGGGCCCGCACCTCGTCGGCCACCACGGCGAAGCCGCGCCCCTGCTCACCGGCCCGCGCCGCTTCGATGGCGGCGTTGAGCGCCAGCAGGTTGGTCTGTTCGGCGATGCCGCGGATGGTGTCGAGGATGGTGTTGATGTTGTGGCTGTCCTGCTCCAGCACCGCCATGGCCTGGGCCGACTGGGCGAGGCTGCCGCTGAGGCGGTTGACGTTGCCGGTGGCCTTCTCGATCTGGCCGTAGCCTTCCTGGACCTTGTGATGACCGGCGTCGGCGGAGGCCGCGGCCTGGCTGCAGGAGCGCGCGACCTCGTTGGAGGTGGCGACCATCTCGTTGAAGGCGGTGGAGACCAGCTCCACGGCTTCGCGCTGGCGCCCGGCCACCTCGTTCATGCTGGCCGCCGCCTGGGTGGTGGTCTGCGAAGCCTGCTGCAGATCGTTGGAGGCCTGGCCGATGCGTTGCACCAGCTGGCGGATGCTGGCAAGGAACTGGTTGAACCAACCCGCCAGGGCGGCGGTTTCGTCCTTGCCCTGCACGTTCAGGCTCTTGGTCAGATCGCCTTCGCCGTGGGCGATGGATTCCAGGCCGGCGGAGACGCCGCGGATCGGCCGCACGATCATGCCGGCAAAGGCCGCGCCGAGCACGGCGAACAGCAGCGCCAGCACCGCGGTGATGCCGGCGATCTGCCAGGTCAGGGCGGTGGCCTTGCCCATGACTTCGCTGCGCTCGATCAGGCCGATGAATTTCCAGCCGAGGTCCTTGGCCTGATAGACGTTGACCATGTAGTCGGTGCCGTTGAGATTGACCTCGCCCAGTCCGCTCTGGATGCCGCTGAGGGTCTGGTAGGCGTCGCCCAGCTCCTTGAGCTGCTTGAAGTTGTGCTTGGGATCGCGGGGGTCGACCAGCACGTTGCCGTTGTCTTCCACCAGCAGCAGGTAGCCGCTCTGGCCCAGGGTGATGCTCTTGACCAGGTCGGTGAGCTGCTTGAGCGAGATGTCCAGGCCCACCACGCCGCGGACCTTGCCGCTGGCGTCTTCCATGGTCCGTACCACGCCCATCAGCGAGACGTCGTCGGTCGCCCAGTAGTAGGCCGGGGTGCGCACCACCTTGCCCGGATTGTTCATGGCCGCCTGGTACCAGGGGCGCACGCGCGGATCGTAGTTGGCCAGCTTGGCGTCGTCCGGCCAGCTGACGTAGCCGCCATCGGCCAGGCCCACCGACAGGTAGGCGGTGGTGGGGTGGGTCTTGGCGAAGCGGGTGAAATAGCTCAGCGCCTGCTGGCCGGCTTCCGGCTGCGGGATCTGGGCGGCATCGGCGCCGCTGTAGTTCTTCAGGCCTTCCAGGGCGAGGATGTTCGGCTCCTTGGCGAGGAAGTCGACGTTCTGCTGGATGCCGGCAAAGAACTGCTGGATGTTGCGATCGATCTGGCGGATTTCGCGCCCGCTACCATCGAGGAAGTCGCCGGTGCCCTGGCTGCGCACGTTCATGATGACCACGCCCGCCACCAGGATCACCGGGAGGCAGGCGGTTACCGCGAAAAGCGAGGTGAGTTTTTGTTTGATATTCATCGAAAGCCCCGGTCGCGCGCTGCGCGAAGAGTGACGGCAACATGCCTTCACTCTGCATCGGCTTGGATAAGTCCGACTTGATACGGAATGAAAAATTATTCCATCTGGTCCGCAACGAGTCGGAAAATCGCCGATCGGTCGGCTAACGACCCGCTATAGCTCTTTCTTCAGGTGGCGTTCGATTTCTTCTAGGGATTTGCCACGGGTCTCCGGCAGGCAGAAATAAACGAACACCAGCGAGCCCAGGTTGATGGCGGCGAAGACGTAGAAGGTGTAGTTGCCGATGGCTTCCAGCGCCACCGGAAAGCTGAAGGCCACGGTGGCATTGCACAACCACTGCACGGCCACGGCCACCCCGGTCAGCAGGCCACGGACCTGGTTGGGAAACAGCTCGGACATCAGCAGCCAGTAGACCGGGGCGATGCACATCTGCATGAACAGCAGGAACACCAGGATGCAGGCCAGCGCAAGGTAGCTCTGGGTGAGGTTCTGCGGCAGCCACAGCAGCACGCTGCCCAGCGCCAGTTGCGCCACGACCACGATCACCAGGCCGATCAGCAGCAGGGTGCGCCGTCCGGCGCGGCCGATGGCCCAGATGCCGAGCAGGGTGGCGATCACCGAGACCACGCCGTTGCCGATGGTGGCGGTGAGGGCCGCGCTGGTGCCCATGCCAGTGCTCTTGAGAATGATCGGGGTGTAGTACATGAAGGCGTTGACCCCGGTGAACTGGGCGACGAAACCCAGGCCGATGCCCAGCAGCAGTAACTTGACTACCCAGCCCTGGCTCAGCAATTCACGCAGGGGCGGACGATGCCTGGCCTGCTCCTCGCTCTCGCGCATCTCCTGGACCTCGCGCGCGACCTCCTCGGGGGTGTCGCGCAGGCGTTCCAGCACGGCTTCGGCTTCTTCGATCCGGCCCTTGGCCGCCAGCCAGCGCGGCGAGGTGGGCAGCAGGAAGGTACCGGCGAACAGCAGGATGCCCGGCACCATGGCGATGGCCAGCATGTAGCGCCAGATGCCGTTGTCGTGCACCAGCCAGGCGAGCAGGGCGCTGAGCACATAGGCCAGCAGCTGGCCGCTGACGATCATCAGCTCGTTGCGACTCACCAGGCGACCGCGGCGCTTGGGCCCGGCGATCTCGGCGATGAACACCGGCACCGTGGCCGAGCCGCCACCCACCGCCAGGCCGAGCACGAAGCGCGCGACCACCATCAGTTCCACCGAGGGCGCCACCGCGGTACCCAGGGCGCCGACCACGAAGAGGATCGACAGCAGGCGCAGGGTGGTGCGGCGGCCGTAGCGATCGGCGAGATAACCCGCCGCCAGCGAGCCGAAGGCCGCGCCGACGATCAGGGCGGCGGTGACCAGGCCCTCGGTGTAGGCGTTGAGACCCAGGCCGCCCTGGTCGGGGGGCAGGGTCATGAAGGGCAGGGCGCCGGCGATGATGCCGGTGTCGTAGCCGAAGGCCAGGGCGCCCATGGTGGCGACCAGCACGGTAATGAAGATCAGCCGACGGGCCGAGGCCTTCTGGTCGGGGTCGACGGCGGGGGAAGCGGAAGCGGACATGGCAGAGCGGGATCCTGGCAAGACACGAGAGGGACCGGCGAACGGGGCGCCCTCAGGCCAGCGAAGCGAACGATTGGAGCGTTGCGAGTCAGCGAAGGGGCGCCATGGATGCGGGCGTGGGGGGTTAGGGCAGGGATGCCGGCTGGAGTTCCCGAAGTGGGCCGGTCGGGCGCGACGCGCACCTTCAGCTGCCCAGCCGCTCCACCAGGAAATCCACGAACACCCGGACCCGCGCCGGCATGGTCGAGCCGCCGACGAAGACCGCATGGATGGGCTCCAGATCGCCCGGATTCCAGGCCTCCAGCAGCGGCACCAGGGCGCCGCTGCGCAGGTCCTCGGCCACGCTGAATTCGCCGATGCGGGCGATGCCGGCGCCTTCGCGGGCGAGCAGGGCCAGGGCCTCGCCACTGTTGCATTCGATGTTGCCGCTGATCTTCAGGGCGAAGGCCTGGCCGTCACGGACGAAGGGCCAGTCGGGCAGGGCGCGGCGGAAGTTGAATCTCAGGCAGTTGTGGTCGAGCAGGTCTTCCGGCACCCGGGGTGTGCCGTGGCGGGCGAGATAGGCGGGCGAGGCCACCACCACCTGCCCGGTGACGCCGATGGGGCGGGCGCTGAGGGGGCTGTCGGCCAACTGGCCGAAGCGGATCGCCACGTCGGCCTGGCCGGCGAGGATGTCCACCACCTCGTCGCCCAGCGCCAGGTCCACGACGATATCCGGATAGCGGGCGCTGAAGGCCGCCACCAGCGGCACCAGGGTCATGCGGCCATGACCGAGGGCGGCGCTGACCCTCAGTCGCCCTCTGGGCACGCCCTGGTCGGCGATGGCGTCTTCCACCTCGGCCAGGTCCGCCAGGATGCGCCGCGCCGCGCGCAGATAGGCCGCGCCCTCGGCCGTGAGGGTGATGGCCCGGGTGGTACGCAACAGCAGCCGCGTGCCGAGGCGCTGCTCGGTGCGGGCGATGGAGCGACTCACCGCCGAAGGCGTCAGGCGCAGGGCCCTGGCGGCGGCGGACAGGCTGCCGGCCGCCACCACCTGGGCGAACACCGCCATCTCTCCCGAGCGACCATTGAGATCCACTTGTGACTCCAGAGCAAAGGTGCATGCCAAAACCGCCGTCTACCGGCGTTCGAGCGATGAGCTTAGCATTCACCGCATAGATAAGGAGCCTTTCCCATGCGTATCAATCCACCCCTGCTGGCCCTGGCCACCGGTGCCTTCGGCATCGGCGTCACCGAATTCGCGCCCATGGGCATGTTGCCCGGCATCGCCGCCGATCTTGGCGTCTCCATCCCGGCGGCGGGCCTCCTGATCAGCGCCTATGCCCTGGGCGTGCTGATCGGTGCGCCGCTGATGACCCTGACCACCGGCCGTATTCCGCGCCGCCATCTGCTGATCGGCCTGATGGCCATCTTCACCCTGGGCAACCTGATGTCGGCCCTGGCCACCGACTACACCAGCCTGCTGATCGCCCGGGTGGTGACCTCGCTCAACCATGGTGCCTTCTTTGGCGTCGGCGCCCTGGTGGCGGCCAGCGTGGTCGCCCCGGACAAGCGCGCCGGGGCGGTCGCCGCCATGTTCATGGGGCTGACCCTGGCCACCATCGGTGGCGTGCCCCTGGCCACCTGGTTCGGCGAATTGCTCGGCTGGCGCCAGGCCTTCTGGGGCATCGCCGGTCTCGGCCTGCTGACCATGGCCGCGCTCTGGTTCGCCCTGCCCAACGTCGCCTTGCCGCCGAGCGACGGGGTGCTGGCCGAGATCCGCGTGCTGGGTCGTCCGCCGGTACTGGCCGCCCTCGGGCTGACCGTGGTCGGCTCGGGCGCCATGTTCACCGTCTTCACCTATATCGCGCCCATCCTCGCCCGCGAGACCCATGGCTCCACGGCCTTCATCACCGCCATGCTGGTGCTGTTCGGCGTCGGCCTGACCCTGGGCAATCTCTGGGGTGGCAAGGCGGCGGACAAATCCATCGACCGCACCCTGATCGCCTCCCTGGGCGTGCTCATCGTGGTGCTGCTGGCCTTCAGCGTGCTGATGCGCTGGCCGCTGGCGGCCGCGGTGGCCATCCTCGTCTGGGGCATTGCCAGCTTCGCCCTGGTGCCGCCGCTGCAGATGCGCGTGATGGAAGCCGCCAAGGACGCCCCCAACCTGGCCTCGGCGGTCAATATCGGCGCCTTCAACCTGGGCAATGCCCTCGGCGCGGCCCTGGGCGGCGCGGTGATCGATGCCGGTCTCGGCTATCCGGCGATCTCCCTGGCCGGCGCCGGCATGGCCGCCCTGGGCCTGGCGATGGCCCTGCTCCTGGCCTGGCGCGGTCGGAACAGCGCTGCGGCGGTGGCCGCCTAGGGCCGCGTTGGCCTCACTCGGCGAAGGGGCGGGGCGTATCGCCGCCCCGATCCACCGCGAAGGCATCGAGGGTCATGGCCACCAGGCTGTAGTAGCCATAGACGCCCACCAGTTCGACCATTCCCGCTTCGCCGAACAGCGCGACCCCCTGGCGATAGAGATCCTCGGGAATCCGCCGGGTGTCATAGAGCGCGACGCCGATGGCATGGACACAGGTCTCCGCGGGCGTTTCGAAGGCCGGCACGCTGCCTAGCCGGAGCGCCTCGATCATGGCCTCCGCCAGGCCCGCCTGGCGGGCGATGGGTTCATGGATCTGCCATTCCGCCTGGGAGCGCCACCAGGCCGCGGTGGTGAGGATCGCCAGCTCCGTGAGGCGCAGGTCCAGCCGGGTGCCATAGCGGCAGAAGGCGCCCAGCCGCTGGGCGTGATCGGCCAGTGCCGGGCTGTGCACCCAGGCCAGGAAGGGACCGTCGAGATTGCCCCGCGGACCGCTCTGGATGTCGTCCAGAACCCGCTGCTGTTCTGGCGTGGTGTTCTGGTCGGTCAGGGGCGTCAGGCGCGACGAGGGGGGCATGGCAGTGATCCTCGAAAGGGAGTGGGCAGCTCGGTCGGCTCATCCAATACCACCTCGGGCCCCCAGGGCAAGGTCGCGCTGCCGCGCTCGAACAGCCTTGCCAAGGGTCGCAATCAGACTGGCAGCCTACCCCCGGGTCTGGTCACAATCGGCGCTGACCTTTTCCAGGGAGTCTTGGCGATGGACCGGACCTGCACCACCTTTTACCTTGAAATGACGTCTTCGGCCGAGTTGCGCGAGAAGCCGCCAAGGCCCGAGCTGCAGATCGTCGAGTGCGAGGTGCCGCAACCCGAACTCAACCGCTTTCTCTATGCCCTGGTCGGCCAGGCCTGGGACTGGAGCGATCTCGACAGCTGGAGCGAGGCCCAGTGGCGCGAATTGGTGGAGCAGGAGGGGCATCGCACCTGGGTCGCCTATCACCGCGGTGCCATCGCCGGCTACTACGAGTTGTACCGCCCGGATGGCCGCAACGTCGAGATCCGCTACTTCGGCCTGGCCGGCGCCTTCATGGGGCTCGGCTTCGGCGGTCCGCTGCTCAGCCACGCCCTTCGCTGCGCCTGGGACTGGGCAGGCACCGAGCGCGTCTGGGTGCACACCTGCACCCTGGACCACCCGGCGGCCCTGGCCAACTACCAGGCGCGTGGATTGCGGATCTACCAGGAAGAAACGACCCCGCTCTAGGCCAGGTCCCTAGCGCCCGGCAGGGACGCTGGGCAGCTTGGCGACGAATTGCGCCAGCTCCGCCGCATAGAGCCTGGCCAACCCGGTGGTACCGTGCCCGCGCGTGTCGGCGCTGCCCGGAATCAGCAGGTAGCGGGCACTCGGCACCTGCTTGAGCGCCGCCTGCATGAGGCCGGTTTCCGGTGGATTGCGCTCGTCATCCGCGGCGTTGATGGCCAGCACCGGCACCTTGATCTTGCTCAGCCCCGGCTCGGCGTTGTAGTCGGCCGAGGACTCCCACTGGTAGATGAAGTCATTGGCGTCGACGGCCACCGAGGCCGCAGGCGCTTGTCGACCAGCGCATCCGCCTGGGCATGGGTGCCGGCGATCTCCTGGTAGTTCAGGGTGCCGCCACTGGTGGCGAATTCGAACATCGTCTTGGCCAGGCGCAGGGACGGCGGCTGGGTCTGGTAATTGCCCTGGTTCCAGGCTGGGTCCTGCCTGATGGACTCCACCAGCATGCGCCTCATGATCCAGTTGCGGCCGGCCATCTCCGTCGGCTGCGCCGCCATGGGCACCAGGCCATCGGCGAAGCCGGGGTGCAGGCCGCCCCACAGCCAGGTCTGCATGCCCCCCATCGAATTGCCGATGATCAGCCGCAGGTGCTCTATCCCCAGCCCCTGGGTCAGCAGCAGGTAGTGCGCCTGCACCATGTCGGCATAGTTGTAGTGGGGAAAGGCGGCGCGCAGGCCATCCGACGGCTTGGTCGAGCTACCGGTGCCGATCGCATCCGGAATCACGATAAAGAACTTGCTCGCATCCAGCGGCTGGCCCGGGCCGAACAACTGGCCGCCGACATCCTTGCTCAGCATCGCCGCCGCCTGCTGACCGGTGCCGTGCAGCACCAGGACCACGGGATTGCCGCGCTTGCCCAGCGTCAGGTAGTGCAGGCGGAAGTCGTCGAGGGTTTGACCGGTATGGAAGGTGAAGCGCGGCACCACGAAGTCGCCTTCGACCGGCTTGGGCGGCTCGTCCGCCTTGACGCCCAGGGTGGTCAGGAGCAACAGGAAGGTCATGGCCGAGTACAGGGTGGCCGTGACGCGTCGCACGGTGAACATGCTGTTCATTGAGGCCTTTCCGTTTCTTATTAAAATGATCGGTCGAACTGTATAAGTCCTAATCGCGCCGCTGACAACTCAGGTGCCCGGCCACCGCGGCGGTCTTCCGGCCGCGGCTGCTTGTCCGTTTTCGGCCGCTCCGACGGCTGCCCATCTCCTCTTCCTCCTGCCGACCGCGGCCAGGTAGTCCCACGTCTCCGCCCCTGAGTCATTGCGCGAGGGCCAGGCGCGCGCCTGCCGTGAAACGGCGCTGTTCAAGGCTGGAATGGCCAGGGCAGCTGTCAGCCCTGGCTCCAAGCGACAGCTATTGGCGAGCGAAGGGCTGGAACGCTGGCGCCAGCGGTCGAGTCGGAAAGAGCACTAGCCCTTGGAGAACATTTGGCCCTATGCAAGCCCTCAAAAGCCAACTGGCGGCGCTGGACCCGCCGATCAAGCACGAGATTCAGTCCCAGGGTGACAATCTCCTGATCACCCTCATCGATCCCGCCCGACCGGCGCGGGTGTCGCGTACCCTCAACCAGACCCTGGTGCGCAATACGGCGCTGCTCTACGAGGTGATCCGCGACGCCATCAACGAATTGCGCGCCATCGGCAGCCTGCCGGCCATCACGGCGGACGAGATCTATCCGGACGACTAGGGCTCAGCGCGATCCTTGTACCTGGCGGCCGGCTTAGGGCCTGCCGCAGGTGGCTGCTCATGGAGGGTCGCGGCGGACTGCTGGCGGTCGATGTCGACATCGCCAGTACGGATCTCTGGCGGCCGCCGCGAGGACCTGGGCGGACAGCCTGGCGCCCAGTGGCGGCTGAGCTTCAAGGTCAGGGAATAGTGGGCGAGGGCGCTTCCGCCGTCGCGGGTGTCACCGCTGAACCGGCCAGCAGACCGCCGTCCAGATTCAGTTCGCTGCCGGTCATGTAGGCCGCCTCGTCGGACGCCAGCAACAGTGCCACGGCCGCCACCTCCTCGGGGTGGCCAAAGCGCCCCAGCGGCGTGTCCCGCACCAGCGCCGCCATGCGCGCCGCGCGATCCGGACCGTGGCCCAGCATGGGCTCCCACATCGGCGTGAGGATGGCGGCGGGGTGGATGGAATTGCAGCGGATAGCCAGGCCCTGCTCCGCGCAATAGAGCGCCACCGTCTTGCTGTGATTGCGCACGGCCGCCTTGGATGAGGCATAGGCCGCTGCGCCGGGAATACCCACCAGCCCGGAGCGCGAGGAGATATTGATGATGGACCCGGCGCCTGCCTGCCGCATGGCACGGATGCCGTATTTGCAGCCGAGAAAGACGCCATCGAGATTGGTGCGATGCACTGCATGCCAGTCTTCGAGACTGGCATGTTCCGGGTCGTGGGCCACCACGCCCTGTTCAAAGCCGGTGATCCCGGCGTTGTTCACCAGCACGTCAAGCCGCCCGCGCTCCATGAGGACCTGCCCGGTCACCCGCTGCCAGTCGGCTTCCAGGCGCACATCCAGGGGCCGATAGCAGGCGCGGTCGCCCAACTCGGCCGCAACGGCGTGGCCTAGCTCGGCGTTGAGGTCGGTGACATAGACGAAGGCGCCTTCCGCCACGAAGGCCCGGGCGATGGCGGCGCCTATGCCCTGGGCCGCGCCGGTGACCAGCGCGGTCTTGCCCTTGAGTTTGGCTGCCATGCGAGTATGCCCTCCAGGTCGTGACTAGCCCCCGAGGGTAGCCCAGGCGGTTCGGTCAGGGGGCCAGCATCACGCCCGGGCGCTGACCCCGCTGGTGGTCTCGCCGGCCTTCTTCAGGGCTTCGGTGTAGGCGGCATAGGCAGTCGTCAGGGCCTCGCTGGCGGCGGCGACATTGGCCTGGGCGGCTTCGCGCGCGGCCTGGCTGGCCTCGTCAGCCTTGCCTTCGCCCTTGCTCCGGGCCTCCACCGCGCGCAACTGCTTCTGCGCCAGCTCCAGTTGCCGCTTGGCCATGTCGATGGCCTTCTGCAGGGTATCCAGGGTCTTGTTGCCGGTGCTGCCCTTCTCGCTGGCAGGGGCGGCGTCGGCTTCGGCCTGGTCCTTGATCTGGTTCAGCGGATTGGGCTTGCCGATACCCTTGGTCGTCTTGGCTTGCTCGACCTTGGCCGCCTCGTCCTCGGCGGTGGGCTTGGCAGTCGCGCCACCCAGCCTGAGCGTGGGCGCGCGCAAGATGCCGTGGCCAATGCCATTCACCGACAGCGTGCCGGACATCGCGGACTCCTTGAAAGGTACATCTCAAGGATAGCGGCCGCGTGGGGCAAAGATTGAGCGAGAGTGGCAGCGGCAACCTCAGCCGCCGCCGAATCGCGCGGGGACTGGCCCCGCTGATCCCTGACTATTGGCTGATGACGGCATGGTTGGAAAAGCCGCTCTGGGTGATGTTGATGGCATTGCCGGCGGTGTTCTGGGTCAGGTCGGCGGTGTGCTGGAAGCCGCTCTGGCTGGCGGTGATGCGGGAGGCGTCGCCGGTGACGTAGGCCGTTACCCCGAGGCCGTTGCCCTGCTGATCCACCTTCAGTTGGCCGTCGTTGCCGAGGTAATAGGCATTGATGCCATTGCCGTCGCCAGTGGACGCCAGGTCCAGCTGATTGCCCTCGCCCGAGACGATGGCAGAGGCGCCATTGCCGTTACCGGTCTGCGCCAGGGTCACCTGGCTGCCCACGCCATAGACATTCACGTCCGCCCGGTTGAGATCGCCGCGCTGGGCGACGTAGACGCTGCTTGGGCGTGAGTAGCCGCTGGAGTGCCGGACCCGGGCATCGTTGCCGTTGCCCTCCTGCACCACCTTGGAATCCACCCACTCGCCGCCTTGCTTGAGGCCGACATAGTTGTCATTGCCGCGCTGCTCGATGATCGTCTTGGAGTCCTCGCCGTTCTGGCTGACCCAGACCCCGTTGCGCAGACCGAAGCTGGTCACCTGCAGGTCCTGGCGGTCACCGTGCTGAGCCAGGTCCAGCTTGCCGTCGAGGCCATCCTGCCGCACCGTCAGGGTGTTCTGGCCGGCGGCATAGCTGTTCTGCTCGATGTCGATGCGGTGATAGCCGCCGTCCTGATGGACATAGGTGTCCTGCCGCAAGCCGCTCTGCCGCACCACCGTCTCATTGCCACTGCCCGGCCCCTGATCGACCTGCACCCGGTCATAGCCGCCATCGCGTTGCTCGATATCCACCAGGCGCTGCGAGCCCCAGGTCTGATTGACCTCGACAGCGCTCTTGCCATTGGTCTGCAGCACCCGCACACGGTCATCGGCATCGTTCTGCTGGGTCACCTGGGCATTGAGAAAACTGCCGCTCTGCTGGATATCCGCCTGGTTGCGCGCCGACAGCTCGCTGCCCTGGTTCAGGTTCACCACATTGAAGCCACCGTTCTGCTGGACGTTGGCCGTATTGGATTCGGCCCAGGCGGCACCGGTGTTGGCCAAGAGCAACGCGACCATGAGGGAGCGGGAGGTTGGCATGGGGACGGTCCTTGTGGGCTATCAGGAAAAATCGTTGCCGGTGATTAGTGATTTGCTAGGGGTAATGTATGCGTTAACACTAAATTCGCAATCAACCTAAAGGGTGGTATGTGGCACATTGACTTTAGTTTGTGTTCTGCGATGATTTTTCGGTATGAGTGATGTGGTTTTGCATATAATGTTCTTTTTGGCTATGCGCTTTGGTAGGGAGTGAGGAGTGCTTTCGCCAAGGTCGTATTTAGATACTTGTTATGTGGGTTTTATGAATATTGCAGTTTAAGTTCTTTTGTGGTGTCTGATTTATGAGGCTTGATGTCTTGAGTAAAGAGGACTAAGAACGCTGAGCAGGCTAAAGCTCAGCGTTTGGACTGGCTTTTTGGGTTCTTAAGTGGGGGTTGGTATTTCTATAAGTGGATCGAATGCCTTTTTCAGGATTTGTTTCAGGTTATGTGGAACGCTGTCCCAAGTTTCATTCCACTGCAAAGTATGCTGATAAGCCTTGAACGGCTTTTCTGATGTAGGAGCGGGATATCCTAACAAGTCTTCTACGCATTCATGAAGCATAGTGACTCTATTCTGGTCTCCTACTGCCTCTGCAATTGGTTGGTTAAATATCTCTGCGCCGGCGACGCCCTGATCTCTATCATGGATTACAAAATAGTTTACGTTTAGCGCATTGAGATACTTTGCGAAACCTATGATTGCAGCTTTTCCTCGCGCTTTAACTATTTCGCTTCCTGACAAAACCTTTGCTCGCTGCTCAGAAGGCATTCTGCGGATAGCCTCTTTTATCAATACCTCTTCGGTATCTCCCTCTACTACAACTACTCGCCGAGTAAAGAAGATTCGTGATACGTGATCATCAAGCTTAATTAGCATTTTTACTTGATCTTTATCGTTTTCTTGCAGTTCTCGAAATCTCTCCGAAACAGAGAATGCGTGGATTGTAGAATGGCCCTGTTCGTAATGAAAACGATTTAGTACTTGTTTAGGTTTTCTAGATAGGTCGATAAGATAAGGGGAGTGGGTGGTGGCCACTATTTGCGATGTGCCGCCAGAAAGTTCATAGATCAAATCGCGCATCTGATTTGCTGCACTAGGGCTTGTCTGAAAAGTCGTGTTTGCTAGCCTGTTCCTGTGATGGCAA
>NZ_WHOV01000081.1:0-37036 GCF_009765395.1 Pseudomonas sp. BAV 4579
ATAAGAGACAGGCCTTATCCCCTCCGTGGCCGTTCGGCCCCTTCAGACGGAGGTCCGCTGCTGATGGAATGGATCGCCGATCCCACCGCCTGGTTGGGACTGCTCACCCTGATCGTCCTGGAAATCGTCCTGGGCATCGACAACCTGGTCTTCATCGCCATCCTCGCCGACAAGCTGCCGCCCGCGCAGCGTGACAAGGCGCGGGTGATCGGCCTGTCGCTGGCGCTGATCATGCGCCTGGGCCTCTTGGCCAGCATCTCCTGGATGGTGACCCTCACCGAACCGCTGTTTGAGGTCTTCGGCAAGGCCTTCTCCGGCCGTGACCTCATCATGCTGTTCGGCGGTATCTTCCTGCTGTTCAAGGCCACCACCGAGTTGCACGAACGCATCGAGGGCCATACCCACAAGACCGGGGGCAATCGCGCCTACGCGGCCTTCTGGCCGGTGGTCGCGCAGATCGTGGTGCTCGACGCCGTGTTCTCGCTGGACGCCGTCATCACCGCCGTGGGCATGGTCGAGCACCTGAGCGTGATGATGATCGCCGTGATCATCTCCATCGGCCTGATGCTGGTGGCGAGCAAGCCGCTGACCGCCTTCGTCAACGCCCACCCCACGGTGATCATGCTGTGCCTGGGCTTCCTGATGATGATCGGTCTGAGTCTGACCGCCGAAGGCCTGGGCTTCCACATTCCCAAGGGCTATCTCTATGCCGCCATCGGCTTCTCGATCCTCATCGAGTTGGCCAACCAGGTGGTGCGCTGGAAGCGCAAGCGCCAGTTGCACGAGCGCCTCGGCATGCGCGAGCGGACCTCCCAGGCCGTGCTGCGCCTGCTGGGCGGTCGCCTGCGTGAAGACGAGGTGGACGAGGACATCGCCGAGTTGATGGACGGCGAGAAGGGCGAAGGCCCGATCTTCGATCGCCGCGAGCGGCTGATGATCAGTGGCGTGCTGCAACTGGGCGAGCGCCCGGTGCGCACGGTGATGACCGCTCGCGCCGACGTCGACATCCTCGATGCCGACGCCGCCCCGGAGCGACTGCGCGAGCAGTTGCTGGCCTCGGCCCACTCGCGCCTGCCGCTGGTGGTCAACGGCAACATCGACGAACCCCTGGGCTACGTGCACAAGAAGGAGTTGTTCACCGACATCCTCCAGGGGCAGACCCCGGACCTGCGCAATCGCGTACGTACACCCATCCATCTGCCGGCCCAGGCCTCGGTGCTCAGCGCCCTGGAGCAACTGCGTGCGGCCTCGACCCACGTGGCCTTTGTGGTCAACGAGTTCGGCGGCTTCGAAGGCCTGCTGACCCTGACCGACATCCTTGAGGCCATCGCTGGCGAACTGCCGGATGCCAGCGAGGACAGCCTGCCGGAGCTGGAAAAGGTGGAAAACGGCTATCGCGCCAGCGGTGGCCTGACGCTGCATCCCCTGGCGCAGCGCACCGGCTTCCAGATCGCCGCAAACGAGGACTACCAGACCCTCGGCGGCCTGGTGGTGGACCTGCTGGGGCGCCTGCCGGTGGCCGGCGATCGCCTGGAATATCAGGGCTGGCAGCTGACGGTGGAGTCGGTCAAGGATCGGCGGATCGGCTGGATCCGCCTGGAGCGACCCGCCTCCTAGCGAGGCGGGCGTTGTGTAAGCCTGTTCAAAGGCTGCGAGCTAGAGTCAAGCAAGGCGAAAATGGCTGAGGAAGCGGAGTTTACAAGTCATAAATGAGCATTCCGAAGCCATTTTCAACGCAGGTTGGCCGACGCACAGCCGCCTTTGAAAGGCTTACAGCGGGTTGACCGGCGGTTCCTGCTTCACCACGGGGGCCACCGTCGCCTGGCTGTTCTGCTCCTTCAGCAGGTCACGGATCTCGGTCAGCAGCACCTGATCCTTGGTCGGACCGGACGGGGCGGCCTCCTGATGCAGACGCAGGCGGTTGAGCACCTTGATCGCCATGAAGATGGCGAAGGCGATGATCACGAAGTCGAAGATGGTCTGCAGGAACTTGCCGTAGGACATGACCACGGCCGGCTGGTCACCCACGGCGGCCCTCAGGGTGATCGCCAGTTGCGAGAAATCCACGCCCCCCAGCAACAGGCCCAGCGGCGGCGTGATGATGTCGGCCACGAAGGACGACACGATCTTGCCGAAAGCCGCGCCCAGGATGATGCCGACCGCCAGATCGACCACGTTGCCTCTCATGGCGAATTTCTTGAACTCGGCGATGATGCTCATGCTGCACTCCTTTGGATGGTTTCGAAGAGACGATAGACGATTGTGCTCGCTTCGCTCGGGTTTGGAACCCTGCGAGCGGTCCGGAGGTTCCCTGGCAGCGGCAAATCGCCGCGAAATCGGCAACTGGTCGTGGCTGTCGCACTTTGTCGAAAGGGCCGGGTCCACCCCTTACGTTGAGGGCTGCAACCCTCGCGACCTCCACTTCTCGCCCCAAGGAGCCCCTGATGGTTGCCAAACACGACCTGCACAAAGACTTTCCCGAGTATGCCGAGCAGCTGGACAGCCGGCCCCGGACCGATGCGGCCTTTGCCAAACTGCTGGAAGACTACGCCAAGCTCGACCAGCAGATCCTCGATCTGGAAGAAGTGGAAGAATCCAGTGGTGACGAAGAACTGGGTCGCCTGCGCCGCGAACGGGTCCTGCTCAAGGACAAGATCGCTCAGCAGCTGAAATACCCGTCCTAGCCGTGCCGGGCTCGACCAGCAGCGTCGAGCCCTACCTGGTGCGATTGGCAAGAGCCGCTGGCGTTGCCATCATGGCCTCCCAGGAGAGGAGCCGATGACCGACGAAGTGGCGATGTACCAGCAGTGGCATCTGTGGATCACCGAGGCGGCCGTAGAAGCTCAGCGCCGTCGCGTGCAGTTTGAATTCGCTGAATACAGTCGGTTGTTGGCCGACCTGCAACTACTTGAACAGCAGCGCTGGCAGCAGGCATTGCCGGTCTGGCTACGGGGCGACGCGGAGATGGTGTCGACGCTCAAGCACTAGCGTCAGAATCTCGCGGCAGACACTGATGACCAGGCGCTGAACGACCGGCGGTACCTGGCGGTCAATGGGTTACCCCAGGCTACTTTCGCGGGGTGAGCGAGGTTTATCCGGCCTACCTGGCCCTCCCAACGAGGATGTCCCCATGAAGCGTACCGCCCTGATCGCCCTGATGATGTTTGCCGCTGCACCCGTATTCGCCAAGGATCTGTGCGCGGTTCAGCTGCAGAAGCTGGACGATGCCAGCAAGATGAAGACCAACATGATCGGCCCGGGCAGTTCCCAGGCCCAGCAGATCGCCGGTTTCCGCAATAGCGCCATGGAGGCACAGAAGGCCGGCGACGAGAAGAAGTGCATCGCCCAGGCCAACCAAGCCCTGACCATGCTGCGTCAGCCGGGTGGCGAGGGCAACTAAGGCTCAAGCCCGCTTTTGAGAGAGGCGCGCTCCCCCGGGATCGCGCCTTTTTACTGTCTATTCATCCAGTCGTGATATGCTGGGAATCTTCCCTTCTCGACTGGAGAATTCCGCCATGGCCAAGGCCAAGCGTCTCTACGGCTGCACCGAATGCGGCGCCACCTTTCCCAAGTGGGCGGGCCAGTGCGGCGAGTGCGGTGCCTGGAACACCCTGGTGGAAACCGTCGTCGAGACCTCCGCCGTGCCTTCCGGTCGTGCCGGCTGGGCCGGGGCGCAGGCGACCATCAAGACCCTGGCCGAGGTCAGCGTCGAGGAGACCCCGCGCTTCACCACCGACTCCACCGAACTCGACCGGGTGCTGGGTGGCGGCCTGGTGGATGGCTCCGTGGTGCTGATCGGCGGCGATCCCGGCATCGGCAAGTCCACCATCCTGCTGCAGACCCTCTGCCACCTGGCCGCGCGCATGCCGGCGCTCTATGTCACTGGCGAGGAATCCCAGCAGCAGGTAGCCATGCGCGCCCGCCGCCTGGGGTTGCCAGAAGACAAGCTCAAGGTCATGACCGAGACCTGCATCGAGACCATCGTCGCCACCGCCCGCCAGGAAAAGCCGCGGGTCATGGTGATCGACTCCATCCAGACCATCTTCACCGAACAGCTGCAGTCCGCTCCCGGCGGCGTGGCCCAGGTACGCGAGAGCGCGGCGCTGCTGGTGAGATTCGCCAAGCAGACCGGCACCGCCATCTTCCTGGTCGGCCACGTCACCAAGGAAGGCGCCCTGGCCGGACCGCGGGTGCTCGAGCACATGGTCGACACCGTGCTCTATTTCGAGGGCGAGTCCGACGGCCGTCTGCGCATGCTGCGAGCGGTCAAGAACCGCTTCGGCGCGGTCAACGAACTGGGCGTGTTCGGCATGACCGACAAGGGCCTCAAGGAGGTCTCCAACCCCTCGGCGATCTTTCTCAATCGTGCCCAGGAGGCGGTGGCCGGCAGCGTGGTCATGGCGACCTGGGAGGGCTCGCGGCCGATGCTGGTGGAGGTGCAGGCGCTGGTGGACACCAGTCACCTGGCCAATCCGCGCCGGGTCACCGTGGGCCTCGACCAGAATCGCCTGGCCATGCTGCTGGCGGTGCTGCATCGCCACGGCAGCATTCCCACCTACGACCAGGACGTCTTCATCAACGTGGTCGGCGGGGTCAAGGTGCTGGAGACGGCGGTGGATCTGGCGCTGATGTCGGCGGTGATCTCCAGCCTGAGAGACCGCGCCCTGCCGCACGACCTGCTGGTGTTCGGCGAGATCGGCCTGTCCGGCGAGATCCGCCCGGTGCCCAGTGGCCAGGAGCGCCTCAAGGAAGCCGCCAAGCACGGCTTCAAGCGTGCCATCGTACCCAAGGGCAATGCTCCCAAGGATCCGCCGCCCGGTCTGCAGGTAGTCGCCGTGACCCGCCTCGAGCAGGCGCTGGATGCGCTCTTCGAATAGCCTTGGGCAGCATTTGTAATATTTTTTAAAACTCTCGGCGGGGCAGGGTGGTCTATCGGGCGCTTCCACGAACCCGGATACCCGTCATGCCTCGTCTGCTCCCGCTTTCCCTGTTCCTTGCCGGCCTTGCCACCAGTGCCCTGGTCCAGGCCGCCGATCCCAGCAGCTCCGCCCCGGCCAGTCTGGAGGTGGATCAGCTGGAATGGCAGCATGCCGACGAAGGCAGCGTCTTCAACTGGGATCTGGAAGGCTGGGCCCTGGGCGGCGGCGCCAATCGCCTGGATTTCCGCAGCCAGGGCGAGCGTACCAATGGCCACACCGAGCAGGCCGAGGTGCAGGCGCTCTGGGGACACAGCCTGGCCAAGGGCTGGGGCAGCGTGGCCGGCATTCGCCAGGATTTCAAACCCGGCTCGCCACAGACCTGGGCGGCCCTGGGCATCCAGGAGCACGATCCCGAGGATCTCGACATCGAGATCACCGCCTTCTTCGGCGAGAACAGCCAGACCGCCCTGCGCCTGGAAGCCGAATACGACTGGGCCCTGACCCAGCGGCTGATCCTCCAGCCCCATACCGAGCTCAACTTCTACGGTCGCAACGACGAGTCCCGCGGCCAGGGCGCCGGCTTTGCCGAAAGCGAGGCGGGCTTGCGCCTGAGATACCAGGTGACCCCGGAGGTCGCGCCCTATGTCGGGGTGTCCTGGAACGCCACCCACGGCAATACCGCCGCCATGGCGCGGGAAGAGGGCGAAGACACCCACGACGCGCGCCTGGTGGTGGGTCTGCATCTGGAGTTTTGAGGAGCGAGGGAGTCGATAGCCCCAGCCGGAGGCATGGCGCCCTACTGGACAACGCTACGTCGTACAGTCCAGGCCCCACCATTAGCCGGGGCTACGCACGACTCTTTTCGCTCGCCATGTCACGGGCTGCCGTTATGGCGTCCGGCGCATCGCGGCCATGGGCCGCTCCTACAGAGGTGTGATGCTTCGTAGGAGCGGTCGCTACGGCGCACCGGCATGGCCGCGATAAAAAAACAGTATCTAATGACCTAGGGCGTGCCCAGTGCCGCCAGCTCGCGCTCCAGCAGGGTCTCGTCGCCCAGGTTCAGCTCCACCAGGCGGCGCAGGTGGCTGATGGAATCCAAATCGATCTGGCGGCAGGCGAAGGCCAGCTGCTCGGGGGTTTCCCGCACCAGCTCCACGCCCATGGTCACCTGGGCCTCGTCGTTCAGCAGGATGCGCAGTTCATAGGTGGCGCTTGGCTGGGCCGACCAGTCGGCGGGCCGCGCCAGCAGCACGCCCTTGAGCGAGATATCGTCCACGGGCGCTGCCCACTGGTGCTCACCCTGGTGCAACTGCGCAGGGGCATCGAAGGTGAAGCGGGTAAAGCGGCGACGCTCGTTGGTGTCGTTCATGGAAAGGCTTCCGGAGGTTTCCTGATCACTGTAGACGACCGTGGTCGTCCCGTATCGACTGCGCCTGGAAGGGTAGCCGGCTGCGGCCAGCAGAGCCACAACGAGAGGCTCATTGGTCGCCAGGGTGCGAGCAGTGGCCTTGGTCAGACGCCGGACGTGCCCTCGGGGCGCCAGCCGTACTCGCGCGCATGGCGGACCAGGTCGGCCGGCTTCTGGATGTCCAGCTTGCGGCGGATGCTCAGGCGATGGGTCTCAACCGTGCGCACGCTGAGCCCCAGTTGCTGGGCCATGGTCTTGTTGTTGAGGCCCTGGGCCATCAGCAGCAGCACCTGGCGTTCCCGCGGCGTGAGGTCGCCCTCGCTGGCGCCCCCTTCGCCCAGGCGGGCGGCGATGGCACTGCTGTAGAAACGCCCGCCGACCGCCAGGGCTTCCACCGCGGCGATGATCTCCTCCGAGGGTGCATCCTTGAGTACATAGCCGGCCGCGCCGACCCGCAGCGAGGTGCTCACGTACTCGCGATTGTCGTACATGCTCAGGATCAGTACCCGGGCGCGGGGTGCGCGCTCGGCGATCAGGGCGGTCAGCTCCAGGCCGTTGATGTCCTTGAGGCCGATGTCCACCAGCAGGATGTCCGGATCGAGGCGCGCCAGCAGGTCGAGGGCTTCCGCGCCGCTACCGGCCTCACCGACCACGACAAAGCGCTCGATGGTGCCCAGCAGCGCCCGCACGCCGGCGCGGACCAGGGCATGGTCGTCGACCAGGAGGATGCGGATGGGCGTCATGTCGGGCTTTCCTCGTCGGCCGGGAGGTCCGAGCGTAGCAGAACCACGTCGAGGGTCGTGCCGCCGGGTCCGGACTGGATGGCGCAGCGACCCCCGAACAGTTCCACCCGCTCGCGGATGTTGCGCAGGCCGATGCCGCCACTGAGGCGCTCCACCTGGCCGGTATCGAAGCCGCGGCCGTCGTCGTGCACGGTCAGGCAGATCCAGCGACCGCGGCGTTGCAGGTCGATGACCACGCGCCGGGCCGCGGCGTGGCGCTCGATGTTGGTCAGGGCCTCCTGGACGATGCGAAACAGGGCGACGTCCATGTCGCCACCGGCGGGACTGTCGTCCAGGGTCTGTCGATAGTCCACGTCCAGGCCGCTGCGCTGGCGGAATTCCTCCACTAGCTGGCCGAGTGCGGCAGGCAGGCCGAGGGTGTCCAGCAGGGAAGGGTGCAGGTCGTGGGAAATGCGGCGGATCTCGCCGATGGCGGCGGCCAGGCGCTGGGTGCCCTCGCGCAGGGTCTCGTCGGCGCTGGACTTGCCCGCGCCGAGTTCACGGCTGGCCAGTTCGAACTGGAACTTGATGGACACCAGCAGCTGGCTGATGCCGTCGTGCAACTCGCGGGATAGCCGCGACCTTTCCTCCTCCTGGGACGTGATGAGGCGCTGGGTCAGCTGCTTGAGCTTGCGATCGGCCAGGCGGTGCTCGCTGACGTTTAGCGTCAGGCCGCCGGCGAACACCAGCAGCACCGCCACCAAGGCCACCCCGGCGCTGGCCAGCAGGGTGGTGCGGATGCCGGCGGCCACGTCGTGGCGGACCTGGGCGAGGGCGGCGTCCACGTCGTCCAGGTAGAGACCGGTGCCCAGCACCCAGCCCCAGCGTTGCAGCTGGGTCACGTAGGCGAGCTTTTCCGCCATCTGGCCGCTGGAGGGCTTCTGCCAGCCATAGCGCTGGAAGCCATCGCCCTGGCGGGCACTGTGCAGCAGCGCCTGGATCACCAGCAGTCCGGTGCCATCGGTGAGTTGCCAGAGATCCCGGCCGACCAGTTCGGGCTGGCGTGGATGCATGAGATTGCGGCCATGCTGGTCGTAGACGAAGAAATAGCCGTCGCTGCCGAAGTTCAGGCTGGCCAGCAGCGCCAGTACCTTGGCCTTGGTCTCCTCGTCGTCGCGACCGCTGCCGTACAGCGGCTGGATGGCGCTGACGCCCATCTCCACATAGTTGCGCAACTCGGTCTTCTTGCTGCCGAGGATGCTGTGTTCGAGCAGCCGGGCCTGCTGCTCGCCCAGGCGCTGGCTCTGTTCCAGTACCACCAGGCAGACCGCGGCCACCGCCAGCAGCAGGGGCAGCAGTCCGAGGGCAACCATCTTGTATTTGAGCTGCATCGGCACCTGTCCGGACTGCCCGCTACGTAGAATTACGTAGCGGGCCTTGGGTAGTTCTGCGAATTTCGCTGTCGCGTCGAGCCGCCGATAGTAATATGGCTCCGCTGTGGGCTCTCACAATAACAAGTATCGCCGCGGCCACTGGTGCGCGGCAGGAGAACAAGCATGACCCGAATGGCCAGCCATCTTGCCTGGTTCGCCGTTGCCGTACTGGGCGCCTTCGCGCTGGGTACCGTGGCGCTGAGTCGAGGCGAAGCGATCAACGCCCTCTGGATCGTGGTCGCCGCCGTGGCGATCTACCTCGTTGCCTACCGCTACTACAGCCTGTTCATCGCCACCAAGGTGATGGGGCTCGACGCCAAAAGAGCCACGCCTGCCGTCCTCAACAACGATGGCCTGGACTACGTCCCCACCAACAAGCACATCCTCTTCGGCCACCACTTCGCCGCCATCGCCGGCGCCGGTCCGCTGGTCGGTCCCGTGCTCGCCGCCCAGATGGGCTATCTGCCCGGCACCCTCTGGCTGATCGCCGGGGTGGTCTTCGCCGGCGCGGTCCAGGACTTCGTGGTGCTGTTCCTCTCCACCCGCCGCAACGGTCGCTCCCTGGGCGACATGGTGCGCGAGGAGATGGGGCGCATCCCCGGCACCATCGCCCTGTTCGGCTGCTTCCTGATCATGATCATCATCCTCGCGGTGTTGGCGCTGATCGTGGTCAAGGCCCTGGCCGAGAGCCCCTGGGGCATGTTCACGGTGATCGCCACCCTGCCGATCGCCATGTTCATGGGCGTCTACATGAGATACATCCGCCCCGGGCGCATCGGCGAGATCTCGCTGATGGGCGTGGTGCTGCTGCTGGCCTCCATCTGGGCCGGTGGCGTGGTCGCCGCCGATCCGGTGTGGGGTCCGGCCTTCACCTTCACCGGTGTGCAGATCACCTGGATGCTGATCGGCTACGGCTTCGTCGCCGCGGTGCTGCCGGTCTGGCTGGTGCTGGCGCCGCGTGACTACCTGTCCACCTTCCTCAAGATCGGCACCATCATCGCCCTGGCCATCGGCATCCTGGTGACCATGCCGACGCTCAAGATGCCGGCCCTGACCCAGTTCGTCGACGGCACCGGTCCGGTGTGGAAGGGCACCCTGTTCCCCTTCCTGTTCATCACCATCGCCTGCGGCGCGGTGTCCGGCTTCCACGCCCTGATCAGCTCGGGCACCACGCCCAAGCTGATCGCCAAGGAAACCCACGCCCGCTACATCGGCTACGGCGCCATGCTGATGGAATCCTTCGTCGCCATCATGGCCATGGTCGCCGCCTCGGTGATCGAGCCGGGCGTCTACTTCGCCATGAACAGCCCGGCTGCCGTGGTCGGTGCCGATGTGGTCTCGGTGGCCGCCAAGATCAGCACCTGGGGCTTCGTGGTGACGCCCGAGATGCTGCAGGCCACCGCGGCCGAGATCGGCGAGCACACCATCCTGGCCCGTGCCGGTGGCGCTCCGACCCTGGCGGTGGGCATCGCCCAGATCATGCACAACGTGCTGCCGGGCGAGAACACCATGGCCTTCTGGTACCACTTCGCCATCCTGTTCGAGGCGCTGTTCATCCTCACCGCAGTAGATGCCGGCACCCGCGCCGGACGCTTCATGCTGCAGGATCTGCTGGGCAGCTTCGTGCCGTCCCTGAAGCGCACCGACTCCTGGACCGCCAACGTCATCGGCACCGCCGGTTGCGTGGCCCTCTGGGGCTGGCTGCTGTATCAGGGCGTGGTCGATCCGCTGGGCGGCATCAACACCCTCTGGCCGCTGTTCGGCATCTCCAACCAGATGCTCGCCGGTATCGCCCTGATGCTGGGCTCGGTGGTCCTGATCAAGATGAAGCGCCAGCGCTATGTCTGGGTCACCCTAGTGCCGGCGGTGTGGCTGCTGATCTGCACCACCACCGCCAGCCTGATCAAGCTGTTCGATTCGAATCCGGCGGTCGGCTTCCTGGCCCTGGCCAAGAAGTACAGCACCGCCATGGCCCAGGGGCAGGTGATCGCCCCGGCCAAGAGCATGGAACAGATGCAGCACATCGTCTTCAACGCCTACACCAACGCCACCCTGTCGGTGCTGTTCCTGGTGGTGGTGATGAGCATCCTGTTCTTTTCCATCAAGGTCGGTCGCGCCGCCCTGGCCAAGCCCGAGCGCAGCGACCGCGAGACCCCCTTCCAGCCGGCAACGGGCGTTTAAAGGAGAATCCTCATGTTCAATGACCTGGGTCGCATGGGTAAGTACCTGGGGCAGGCCGCCAAGATGCTGGTGGGCATGCCCGACTACGACACCTATGTCGAGCACATGCGCGGCAAGCATCCGGACCAGCCGGTGATGAGCTACGAAGCCTTCTTCCGCGAGCGCCAGGAAGCGCGCTACGGTGGCGGCAAGTCGGGCGCCATCCGCTGCTGCTGACCCAGGGTCACCATTGGAACCTGTTCATGATCTGCTGCGCGTCGGCCAAACGGCGTTGAAAAGGCCTTCGGAATGCTCATTTACCACTCGTAAACTCGAGCGCGAGTCCGATCTGCTTCCTCAGGCCTTTTCGCGGGGCCGCCCAGGCCTTGCTTGGCTCTAGCTCGCGAGATCGTGAGCAGGTTCCAAGGCCGGGCTCCATGCCCGGCCTCTTTCTGTCTGGAGTTTTCCATGCGTGAACCCATCCCCGTCACCGTCCTGACCGGCTTTCTCGGTGCCGGCAAGACCACCCTGCTCAAGTACATCCTGCAGGCCGAGCACGGCCTCAGGATCGCCGTGATCGAAAACGAATTCAGCGCCCTGGATGTCGACGGCGAACTGCTCGAAGACGCCGGCGCCGTGCAGCTGATGAAGGTCGCCAACGGCTGCGTCTGCTGCACCGGCAGCAAGGACCTGGCCTATGCCCTGACCGTGCTGCTGGAGCGGCTGGACAGTGGTGAGCTGGACTTCGAGCGGCTGGTGGTGGAGTGCACCGGTCTGGCCGATCCCGGTCCGGTGGCCCAGACCTTCTTTACCGACGAGCTCCTGCGCGAGCGTTATCTGCTCGACGGGGTGCTGACCCTGGTGGACGCCGTCCACGCCAGCGAGCAACTGAGCGATCCGCTGCTGCAGGCGCAGATCGGTTTCGCCGATCGCCTGCTGCTGACCAAGCTCGACCTGGTCGAACCGGCGGCCGTCGAGGCGCTGGAGAACCGCCTGCAGCGCATCAACCGCCGCGCGCCGATCCGCCATGTCGACCATGGCCGCATCGACCTGGCCGAGTTGCTGGACATCCGCGGCTTCAACCTGCACGACGAGGACCTGGCGCCACCGACGCTGTTCCGGCCGCTGCGGCCGGTGTCGGAAGCGGTCAGTCTCACCGAACGCATCCAGTCCATCGCCATCCGCGAGTCGCGCCCCTACGACCAGGACAAGATCGGCAAGGTCATGGAGATGCTGCTCGACACCCTCGGCTGCGACCTGCTGCGCTACAAGGGCCTGCTCAACATCGCCGGCGAGGAGCGCCGCCTGCTGTTCCAGGGCGTGCAGCAGATCTATGCCGCCGACTGGGAGCGTGACTGGCTGGCCGACGAGGAACGCGAGAGTCGCGTGGTGCTGATCGGCATGGACCTGCCGGAAGAGCGCATCCGCGCCGCCTTCGAGCGGGCGGTGGCGCGCGCCTGAAGCGGGCTGGGTCACCAGCAACAGAATCAGGACGGGTAGCGCCGTGGGGCGAAGAACCCTAAGGCGCCTTCGATACGGGCTTCAGCGATCCGGGCTTCCGTCCATACCTAAGTGCGGTGTCGGCCCAGAGGGGCGGCGTGGCGGGAACCCGATCAATGGCGCCGGGCGAGGCGTAGCGCCACCGAACGAAATATCCGTCACCGAGGACTCTTTGCATGTTCCTGCTATGGCAAGCCCTGGCCACTGGCGGCCTGATCCTGCTGGGCGCGCTGCTGATCGATCACCTGCTGCCGCACCGGGAGACGCGCGCACGGCGCTGGTGGCGGCGGATTGCCCTGGTCGTCATGGGCAGTCTGGCCGGTATCGCTGGTCGGCTATTGGTGGGCTGGCCCTAGACGTCGCTATCCGCGGCCTGGCCGGTACGACTGGCCAGTCGCTCCAGGGCCGCCTTGAGCTTGGGATCGCGGATGCCGGCGGCCACGTCGCGCAGGCTGTCGGCGCCGACCTGACTGACCTGGCGCACCGGGCGGGCACGGGTGGCGACGCCAGGGTTCGGCTGCATCTTGAACTGCAGGCGCGTCAGCCCGGCGAACTCCGGCGCCTTCTGCAAGAAGCGCAGTAGGCGCGGCTGCTGGTAGCGCAGTCGCGTCGCCCAGTGGGCGTCGTTGACCACCAGCAACAGCGTGCCCTCGCGCCAGCTGGCCACCCGGCAATGAGGTCGGGCGGCGGGTTGCAGCTGCTCTTCCAGCACCTGTTGCAGCCGGCCCAGCCGCTCGGCCTCGCGAAACAGCGCCTTGAGCGGTTTGGCCTGGCGCAGCAGGGCGGCGGGAGCGACGGCGGAGAGGGGGCGAAAGGCCATGCGCAGGACTCGCGATGGGCGAAGAGGAGACGCCGATGGTAACAGATCGCTCTGGCGTCCTGGCGGCCAGGGGGCCGTCGTTCTTTCCTCATCGGCATTTCCGAGTAGAATGCCCGATTACCATCGCGGGACACCGCGGGTTTCAACCCCCGCGCCCAGGCGTCTGGCCAGGCTCTGCAGAGGCCTTGCCGCCCGTTTCGCTCCCCTCATTCCAGCGGAAGAATTCCAGTCGATATGTTTGCGCCTTTGTTGAAGAAATTCTTTGGAAGCAAGAACGAACGAGATGTCAAGCGCCTAGGCAAGGTCGTGGTGGCCACCAATGCGTTGGAATCCCAGATTGCCTCCCTGAGCGACGAGCAACTGCGCGCCAAGACCGAGGAATTCAAGCAGCGCGTCGCCCAGGGCGAGTCCCTCGACGTGCTGATGCCCGAGGCCTTCGCCGTGGTCCGCGAGGCCGGCAAGCGGGTCATGGGCATGCGCCACTTCGACGTCCAGTTGATCGGCGGCGCCGCGCTGCACGAAGGCAAGATCGCCGAGATGCGTACCGGCGAGGGCAAGACCCTGGTGGGCACCCTGCCGGTCTATCTCAACGCGCTGTCCGGCAAGGGCGTCCACGTGGTCACGGTGAACGACTACCTGGCCCGCCGCGACGCCAACTGGATGCGGCCGCTGTACGAATTCCTCGGCCTGTCGGTCGGCATCATCCTGCCGTTCCAGCCGCCGGAAGAGAAACGCGCCGCCTATGCCTCGGACATCACCTACGGCACCAACAACGAATTCGGCTTCGACTACCTGCGCGACAACATGGCCTTCAGCATGGCCGAGAAGTACCAGCGCGAGCTGAACTTCGCGGTGGTCGACGAGGTGGACTCCATCCTCATCGACGAAGCCCGGACCCCGCTGATCATCTCCGGCCAGGCCGAAGACAGCTCCGAGCTCTACCAGAAGATCAACCTGCTGATCCCGCGTCTGCAGCAGCACATCGAGGAAGAGGAAGGCAATCCGACCCAGGTCGGCCACTACACCATCGATGAAAAGACCCGCCAGGTGGAGATCACCGAGCTGGGTCACCAGTACATCGAGGAGATGCTCACCGAGACCGGTCTGCTGGCCGAGGGTGAGAGCCTCTACTCCGCGCACAACCTGGGCCTCCTGACCCACGTGTTCGCCGGCCTGCGCGCCCACACCCTGTTCCATCGCAACGTCGAGTACATCGTCCAGCAGGACCAGGTGCTGCTGATCGACGAGCACACCGGCCGGACCATGCCGGGTCGTCGCCTCTCCGAAGGTCTGCACCAGGCCATCGAGGCCAAGGAAGGACTGCCGATCCAGCCCGAGAGCCAGACCCTGGCCTCGACCACCTTCCAGAACTACTTCCGCCTCTACAACAAGCTCGGTGGCATGACCGGCACCGCCGACACCGAGGCCTTCGAATTCCGCCAGATCTACAACCTCGACGTGCTGGTCATCCCGACCCACCGCGAGATCGCCCGTAAGGACTTCAACGACCTGGTCTATCTGACCCAGGCCGAGAAGTACCAGGCCATCATCGAGGACGTGAAGCAGTGCCAGGCCGAAGGCCGTCCGGTGCTGGTGGGTACCGCCTCCATCGAGAGCTCCGAGTACGTCGACCAGCTGCTGACCCAGGCCGGCATCGAGCACAAGGTGCTCAACGCCAAGTACCACGAACGGGAAGCCGAGATCATCGCCCAGGCCGGTCGTCCGGGCGCCGTGACCATCGCCACCAACATGGCCGGTCGCGGTACCGACATCCTGCTCGGCGGCAACTGGGAAGTGGAAGTCGCGGCCCTGGAGAATCCCACCGAGGAGCAGATCGCCGCGATCAAGGCTGCCTGGCAGGCGCGTCACAAGCAGGTCATCGACGCCGGCGGCCTGCACGTGATCGCCTCCGAGCGCCACGAATCCCGCCGGATCGACAACCAGCTGCGCGGCCGTGCCGGTCGCCAGGGCGATCCGGGTTCCAGCCGCTTCTACCTGTCGCTGGAAGACAGCCTGATGCGCATCTTCGCCTCCGACCGGGTGAAGAACTTCATGAAGGCCTTAGGGATGCAGGGCGGCGAGGCCATCGAGCACCGCATGGTCACCAACGCCATCGAGAAGGCGCAGCGCAAGGTCGAAGGCCGCAACTTCGATATCCGCAAGCAGCTGCTGGAATACGATGACGTGGCCAACGAGCAGCGCAAGGTGATCTATCACATGCGCGACACCCTGCTGGAAAACGAAGACGTCGGCGACACCATCAAGGGCTTCCGCGAGGAGACCCTGACCCAGGTGATCAACGAGCACATCCCGCCGCAGTCGCTGCCCGAGCAGTGGGACGTTCCCGGCCTGGAAGCCGAGATCTACAGCGTCTTCGGTCAGCAACTGCCCATCGCCCAATGGCTGGACGAGGACGACAAGCTGTACGAGGACACCCTGCGGGTGAAGATCCTCGAACAGCTCGAAGCGGCCTACCTGGAAAAGGAAGACATGGCCGGTCGCGAGGCCCTGCGCAACTTCGAGAAGCAGATGCTGCTGCGGGTGGTCGACGACCTCTGGAAGGATCACCTCACCACCATGGACCACCTGCGCCACGGCATCCATCTGCGCGGCTATGCCCAGAAGAATCCCAAGCAGGAATACAAGCGCGAGTCCTTCAACCTGTTCCAGGAACTGCTGGACAGCATAAAGCGCGACACCATCCGCGTGCTGTCCCACGTCCAGGTACGCCGGGAAGATCCGGCCGAGGAAGAGGAGCGCATGCGCCGCGAGGCCGAGGCCCTGGCCGAGCGCATGCAGTTCCAGCACGCCGAGGCCCCTTCGCTGGTCGACCCCGAGGTGCTCGAGGACGAGCAGGGCGAAGACACCGTGGTGCCCTTGCAGCCCCAGCGCAATGACCAGAAGATCGGTCGCAACGAGCCGTGCCCCTGTGGCTCCGGCAAGAAGTACAAGCAGTGCCACGGCATGCTCGACTGAGGGCTGGTCCGGGCAGCCGCGACGACGGCAACCTGTCGGCATAGCCGCCGACAGGTTGTAAACTCCACCCGCTAGGCTGTCTGCGCCCCTTGCCCAGGCTGGGCGAGGCGGGCGCGGGAAGGCTGCTTTCCACGCCGCGACCGGTTTTCCGCTCGCGGCGTTTCCTTTTCTTTCACTGGAGTTTTCCCATGGCTGTCGGTCTCGGTCCGCTCTCCACGCTGCACCCGGTTCCCGGTTTCGAACTCGGTATCGCCTCCGCCGGCATCAAGCGTCCCGGGCGCAAGGATGTGGTGGTGATGCGCTGTGCCGAAGGCTCCAGCGTGGCCGGGGTCTTCACCCTGAACGCCTTCTGCGCCGCGCCGGTGATCGTCGCCCGCCAGCGCTTCGCCGGTCCCGTGCGCTACCTGCTGACCAACACCGGTAACGCCAACGCCGGTACCGGGCAGCCCGGTCTGGCCGCGGCCGAGCGCACCACCAAGACCCTCGCCACCCTGGCCAGCGTCGGCGAGGAGGCGGTGCTGCCGTTCTCCACCGGGGTGATCGGCGAACCGCTGCCCGTGGAAAAGATCGCAGCCGCGCTGCCGGCCGCCCTGGCCGATCTGGCCGAAGACAACTGGGCCGCTGCCGCCACTGGCATCATGACCACCGACACCCTGCCCAAGGGCGCCAGCCGCCAGTTCCAGGTGGACGGCACCACCGTTACCGTGACCGGCATCAGCAAGGGCGCCGGCATGATCAAGCCGAACATGGCGACCATGCTCGGCTACGTGGCCACCGACGCCAAGGTCGCCCGGGGCCTGCTGCAGGATTTGCTGGCCGACGCCGCCAACCGCTCCTTCAACCGCATCACCATCGATGGCGACACCTCCACCAACGACTGCTGCATGCTGGTGGCCACCGGTCAGGCGGCCATGGCGGAAATCACCCAGCCCAGTGGCGCTGCCTTCGAGCAGCTGCGCGAGGCGGTATTCGCGGTATTCGCCGAACTGGCCCAGGCCATCGTGCGTGATGGCGAGGGTGCCACCAAGTTCGTGACCGTGCAGGTCAATGGCGGTGGCAATGCCCAGGAGTGCCTGGACGTCGGCTACGCCGTGGCCCATTCGCCGCTGATCAAGACCGCGCTGTTCGCCTCCGATCCCAACTGGGGCCGCATCCTCGCCGCCGTCGGCCGGGCCGGAGTGCCCCAGCTGGACGTCAGCCTGATCGACGTTTTCCTTGGCGGCGTGCAGATCTGCCAGCAGGGCGGTCGCGCGGCCACCTATACGGAAGAGCAGGGCGCGCGGGTCATGGCCCAGGCCGAGATCGAGATCCGCATCGAGCTGGGTCGCGGCAGCCATAGCGAGACCATCTGGACCACCGACCTCTCCCACGACTATGTGAAGATCAACGCCGAGTACCGTACCTGACGGCTACCCGACGCCTGGGCGTCCGCTCCGGCGGGCGCCTGCGGCGGTCCTCGCGGGCCGCATCGTTTCGAGGAATCCCCGCATGTCCCAGCTGCAACTCGTGATCGGCAACAAGAATTTCTCCTCCTGGTCGCTACGGGCCTGGCTGGCCATGGAGCTCAGCGGCGCTGCCTTTGAAGAGGTATCGATCCCGCTCTATACCCCCAACAGCCGCGCCTTGCTCAAGGCCCAGTCGCCTACCGGCAAGGTGCCGGTGCTCAAACTGGCCGAGGGCACCATCTGGGATTCCCTGGCCATCGTCGAGTATCTCGCCGAGGCCTATCCCGATGCCGGGTTGTGGCCGACGGACACCCTGGCCCGCGCCCATGCCCGCGCCCTGTGCGCCGAGATGCACAGTGGCTTCCTGGCCCTGCGCCGCGAGCTGCCCATGGATCTGCGTCGCCGCCAGCGGCTGAAGTCGACCACCGCCGAGGCGGTGGAAGACATCCAGCGCATCCAGCGCCTGTGGCGCGAATGCCGCGAGCGCTATGGCCAGCAGGGGCCCTACCTATTCGGTACGCCGACCATCGCCGATGCCTTCTATGCCCCAGTCGCCAGCCGCTTCCGCAGCTACGGGGTGGAACTGTCGGCCGAGGCAGCCGCCTATGTCGAAACCCTCTACGCCTGGCCGGCCTTCCAGCGCTGGCTGGCGGAGGCTGAAACGGAGGAGCAGAGCGCATGACTCGTCTGCATGTCGTCGCGGCGGTGATCCGCGCCCCCCAGGGGCAGATCCTTATCGCCCAACGCCCCGCGCACAAGCACCAGGGCGGCCTCTGGGAATTTCCGGGAGGCAAGGTCGAGGCCGGTGAAGCGCCCGCCGCGGCCCTTGCCCGCGAACTGGCCGAGGAGCTGGGTATCCAGGTGACAGCGGCCCGCCCGCTGCTGCAGGTGCGCCACGACTATCCCGACCAGGCGGTACTGCTGGACGTCTGGCAGGTGGACGCTTTCAGCGGCGACGCCCATGGCGCCGAAGGCCAGCCGCTGGCCTGGGTGGCCCCGCGTGACCTGGTCAACTACGACTTCCCGGCGGCCAACCGACCCATCGTCCAGGCGGCACGTCTGCCAGACCGCTACCTCATCACGCCTGGCGAGCTGACCACCGCGGAATTGCTCAACGGCCTGCACCGGGCGCTGGACAACGGTATCCGCCTGGTCCAGCTGCGCACACCGGACAACTTCGATCCGCAGTACCGCGACCTGGCGGGCGACGTCCAGGGGCTCTGCACCGGACGCGCCCAGCTGATGCTCAAGGGGCCGCTGGAATGGCTGGGCGATTTTCCTGCCGCCGGCTGGCACCTGACCGCCGAGCAACTGCGTCGTTATGCGCCCAATGGCCGACCCTTCCCGGAGCAGCGCCTGCTGGCGGCCTCCTGCCATGACGCCGAGGAGCTGGTCCTGGCCCAGCAGATGGGGGTGGATTTCATCACCCTGTCGCCGGTGATGCCCACCGCGAGCCATCCCGGCGCCCCGACCCTGGGCTGGGTCAAGGCCCAGCAACTGCTGGCCGACTGCAACCTGCCGGCCTATCTGCTGGGGGGGCTGGGCGATGACGATCTCGCCGGCGTCTGGCAGGCCGGCGCCCAGGGCGTGGCGGCGATCCGCGCGTTCTGGCCTGGGGCTGTCTGATCCATCAATGGCGGTCCGCTGATACGGCGGTTCCTGTGATGGAGCATTGCCAATCGCGGCCATGCCGGTACGCCGTAGCGACCGCTCCTACAGGCACGGACGCCACTGTAGGAGCGGCCCATGGCCGCGATAGTCCAAGCCAGAGCGGCCGTAGCGACGGACCGCCATGGCCGCGATAAACCAAAGCTCCGATGCTACGGTCATCTATTTCCCGCCGATAAAAAAGCCCACCAATTGGCGGGCTTTTTTATCGGCGGAGAAAATTACAGCCGCGGATAGTCGATGTAGCCCACCGGGCCCTTGCTGTAGAAGGTATCCGGGTGCGGCTCGTTCAGCGCGGCGTCCTGCTCCAGCCGTTGCGGCAGATCCGGGTTGGCGATGAAGGGCACGCCGAAAGCCACCGCATCGGCCTTGCCTTCTTCCAGCCAGGCATTGGCCTTGGCCTTGTCGAATTTCTCGTTGGCGATGTACACGCCACCAAAGGCCGCCTTGAGATCCGGGCCGAGGCTGTCGCTGCCGGCCGCTTCGCGGATGCAGATGAAGGCGACCTGGCGCTGGCCCAGCTCGCGGGCGACATGGCCAAAGGTGGCGGCGGGGTCGCTGTCGCCCATGGTGTGCATGTCGCCACGGGTGGACAGGTGCACGCCGACGCGATCGGCGCCCCAGACATCGATGCAGGCATCGGTCACTTCCAGCAGCAGCCGGGCGCGATTCTCGATGGAGCCGCCATAGTTGTCGGTACGCTGGTTGGTATCGCTCTGCAGGAACTGGTCGAGCAGATAGCCGTTGGCCCCATGGACCTCGACGCCGTCGAAGCCGGCACGCTTGGCGTTCTCGGCGCCATGCCGATAGGCGGCGACGATGCCGGGGATCTCGGCGGTTTCCAGCGCCCGCGGGGTGACATAGTCACGCTTGGGGCGCAGCAGGCTGACGTGACCCTGGGCGGCGATGGCGCTCGGCGCCACTGGCAGTTCGCCGTCGAGGTAACGGGGATCGGAGATGCGCCCCACATGCCAGAGTTGCAGCACGATACGGCCACCGGCCTTGTGCACGGCAGTGGTCACCCGTTGCCAGCCGGCCACCTGGGCGTCGGACCAGATGCCGGGGGTATCGGGATAGCCCACGCCCATGGGGTCCACCGAGGTGGCCTCGGTGATGATCAGGCCGGCGGACGCGCGTTGCACGTAGTACTCGACCATCAGGTCGCCCGGGACCCGGCCCGGTTCGGCACGGCAGCGAGTGAGGGGCGCCATGATGACGCGGTTGGGCAGTTCCAGGGCGCCGATCTTGATCGGCTCGAACAGCTGAGTCATGGCTAGCTCTCTTGATTAGCTGGCGGTCGCCAGGCCGCTCTTGCGGGCCTGGCTGGCAGTCAGCAGGGTGGCGATGAGGGCCAGCAGGGCGAGCCCGCTGGCGGCAAGGGGTACCGCGGTAAGACCCAGGCCGTGGTCGATCACCAGGCCGCCGACCCAGGCGCCGAGGGCGTTGCCCACGTTGAAGGCGCCGATGTTGAGGGTCGAGACCAGATTCGGCGCGTCCTTGCCGAAGGTGACCACGTTGATCTGCAGGGCCGGCACGGCGGCGAAGGCGGCGGCGGCCCAGAGGAAGAGGGTGATCTCGGCCGGCAGGAAGGCATGACCGGTCCAGCGCAGCGCGGCGGAGGTCAGCGCCAGGGCGACGAAGATGCCTACCAGGCTGGTGGCCAGGCGCCAGTCGGCCAGGCGGCCACCGATGAAGTTGCCCAGGGTCAGGCCCAGGCCGATCAGCAGCAGGGTGCCGGTCACGCCGCGCGGCGAGACACCGGTGACTTCCTGCAGCAGCGGCGCCACATAGGTGAAGAGGGCGAACATGGAGGCGGCGAAGAACACCGTCATCGACAGCGCCAGCCAGAAACCCAGGCCGCGCAGGGCGAGCAATTCCCGGCGCAGGTCGGCGCGCGGCTGGTTGCGGTCGGCCGGCAGCACCCGCCAGAGCCCGATCAGGGCGACCACGCCGATCACCACCACCGCCCAGAAGGTCGAGCGCCAGCCGGCCGCCTGACCCAGGGCGGTACCCAGGGGCACGCCCAGCACATTGGCCAGGGTCAGACCGGTGAACATCAGGGCCACCGCCGAGGCGCGGCGATTCTCCGGGACCAGGCTCGCGGCGACGACCGCGCCGATACCGAAGAAGGCGCCATGGCAGAGGGCGGTGACCACCCGCGCCAGCATCAGTATGTTGTAGCCGCTGGCCACCGCGCAGAGCAGGTTGCCGACGATGAAGATGCCCATCAGCGCGAGCAGGGCACGCTTGCGCGGCCAGTGGGCCGTGGCCAAGGCCATGAAGGGCGCGCCAACGGCCACGCCCAGGGCATAGCCGGTGACCAGCCAGCCGGCGCTGGGGATGGACACGCCAAGATCGGCGGCGACATTGGGCAGCAGCCCCATGATGACGAATTCGGTGGTGCCGATGGCGAAAGCGCTCAGCGCCAGCACGATGAGAGAAGCGGGCATCAGGATTCCTTGCAGACTAGAGTTCGCGGGCGAGGCGTTGCACAAAGGCCTGGATGGCGGCCTCGTCGCGTTGGTAGAACACCCATTGACCGATGCGCCGCGTGGTGACCAGGCCGGCTCGGGTCAGTACCGCCAGGTGCGCCGAGACCGTCGACTGCGACAGCCCCGCCCGGGCCTCGATCTGCCCGGCGCAGACGCCCGTGCCCAGGTCATGGTCCTGGTGCGGAAAGTACTGCCGGGGATCGCGCAGCCAACTCAGGATCTGGCGGCGCAGGGGATTGGCCAGGGCTTTGAGGATCTCGTCCATCACGGTCGCATCGTCATATTGGGTTGTAGCGAACCTTAGATCGTAAAAAATCGATATGCAAGCTATCCATCTTCGATTCTGCCTATCGTGGGCTTAGAGGCTCACTATCGCGATAAGTGTCCAGGGGCGCCGCTTCGTTCAGTTGCGATTCAGATCGGGCGGCTAGAATTGCCAGGTGCGGCCCTGTCCGCCGCGATGGATCTTCAAGGAGTAAAGACATGGCGCTGCCCACCCGTATCCTTCTCGCCAGCCTGGCCCTGGCCACCCTGGCCGGATGCGCTTCCCCCAATCCCTACGAAAATCAGGGTCAGGCCAGCGGTGGCACCTCCAACACCGCCAAGTACGGTGGCCTGGGCGCTCTCGCCGGCGCCGTCGCCGGTGCCGCCATCGATCACAATCATCGGGGCAAGGGTGCGCTGATCGGCGCCGCGGCCGTGGGCGCAGCGGCAGCGGGCTACGGCTATTACGCCGACCGCCAGGAAGCCGAATTGCGCCGGCAGATGGAAAACACCGGCGTCGAGGTGCAGCGCCAGGGCGATGACATCAAGCTGATCATGCCCGGCAACATCACCTTCGCCACCGACTCGGCCGACATCGCCAACAGCTTCTACAAGCCGCTGAACGACCTGGCTAATTCCTTCAAGCAGTTCGATCAGAACAGCATCGAGATCGTCGGCTATACCGACAGCACCGGCAGCCGCGCCCACAACGTCGAGTTGTCCCAGCGTCGGGCGCAGAACGTCGCCGGCTACCTGACCGCCCAGGGCGTACCCGCGGCGCGACTGAGCACCCGCGGCGCCGGTCCCGATGCGCCCATCGCCAGTAATGCCACCGCCGATGGCCGGGCGCAGAATCGTCGCGTCGAGGTCAATCTGCGTCCCCTGCCCGGAGCGACCGGCACCCCCGCCCAGTAATGACCGCTCGTCGCCCGTGAACCGCAGTTTCCACGCCCTCGTGAAGGGCGGCGGAAACTGCTTTTCCATTTTGCGCTCTGATAGACGTCGCAAAGGCCCCCTCCTGTCAAATGGCAGGCGGCAGGCGCCTGTCCGGCTGCTACGCTAGTAGGGTTGGAGCGACACATCGCATAACGGACACGAAGGGAAGGGGTAGCCAGCCGCATATGGCTGCTGCACGGCGGCAGAAGCCGCGGGGAGAAAAGGCTTGATGGAGTGCCCGTTACCGCAGTCAGAGCAAGGCCCGGTGTTGCTGGTGGTGGACGACCGCCAGGAGAACCTGTTCGCCATGCAGGCCGTGCTGGAGGTCGGAAATTGGCGAGTGATCACCGCTGCCTCGGGTGAGCGTGCCCTGCAATACCTGCTGGACGAAACCGTGGACCTGGTCCTGCTCGACGTCCAGATGCCGATCATGGACGGCTTCGAGGTGGCGCGCATCATGCGCAGCAACCTGCGCACCCGCTTCACCCCGATCATCTTCGTTTCCGCCGAAGCCCACTCCTACGAATCGGTGCTGCGTGGCTATGCCACCGGCGCGGTCGACTATCTGCTCAAGCCCGTCGATCCCAATATCCTCCGCCACAAGGTGCGCTCGCTGCTCGATCACGAGCGCAATCGTCGCGAGTTGCTGCAGGCCACCCAGCAGCTGGAGCTGGCCAAGTCCTTCAGTGACTCGCTGCTCGACAATGCCGCCGAGGGCATCCTCACCGTCAACGAGCAGGGCCGGGTGACCTTCGCCAACGCCGCCATCGCCCGCATGTTGCGCTGCAGCGTAAGTGACCTGGTGCATGCCAACTTCCTCGACTTCCTCGAAGGGGGCAGCGGTCTCGACGACTGGCAGACCTCGCCCTTCATGGAACATTACGACCGCCGCGAGACCTATCGCCTGCACGACGCCCGCCTGCGCACCAATCGCGGCGACAGCCTGCCGGTGGCGCTGTCCTGCGCACCGCTGCCGCGCATGCAGCGGGCCATGGTCATCATCGCCCTGGACATGTCGCGCATGCGCGAGTTGCAGGACCAGCTCGAATCCCAGGCCGTCACCGATGCCCTGACCGGGCTGCTCAATCGCCGCGGCTTCAACCAGACCCTGGAAGCGGCGCTGGCGCGCAGCGGCCGCAACGGCAAGCGCATGGCCGTGCTCTACATCGATCTCGACGGTTTCAAGCGCATCAATGACTCCCTCGGCCACGAGGCCGGGGATCGGGTGCTGTGCATCGTCGCCGAGCAGCTCAAGAGTTGCATGCGGCCCTACGACATCCTGGCCCGCATGGGCGGCGACGAATTCACCGCGCTGCTCGATTCCCTCGAACATCCCGAGGATGCCGCCCGGGTCGCCGAGAAGCTCCTGGAGCTGCTGGCCACGGTGCATCGCATCGACGGCATGGAGGTCAGCCTGGGCGCCAGCATCGGCATCGCCAGCTATCCCGATTGCGGCCATACCGTGGACGGCCTGCTGAGATCTGCCGACATCGCCATGTACGAGGCCAAGCGCGGTGGACGCCAGCAGTACCGCTTCTTCTCGCCGGAAATGAATGGCCGTGCCCGTTCCCGGCTGATGCTCGAAGAAAGCGTGCGCAATGCCATCGACAACAAGGATTTCGTGCTCGCCTACCAGCCGCAGGTCTATCTGCGCGATGGTCGCCTGCGCGGCTTCGAGGCGCTGCTGCGCTGGGAGCACACGGTGGCCGGCAAGGTCTCGCCCAGTGTCTTCATCCCGCTGCTGGAAGAAACCCGGCTGATCAATCGCATCGGTGACTGGATCTTCCGCGAAGGCGCGACCAAGCTGCAGTCCCTGCAGGAGATCTACGGCGACGAGCTGTTGCTGAGCATCAACCTCAGTCCCGTGCAGTTCGGCATGCCGCAATTGGCGGAAAGCCTGCGCCAGATCATCGAGACCCACGGGCTGCAACCCAGGCAGCTGGAAATCGAGGTGACCGAGTCGGCGCTGATGCACGACATCGACTACACGCGGGCGCAGTTGTCGCAACTGCGCGCCCTCGGTGTGCGCATCGCGGTGGACGACTTCGGCACCGGCTATTCCTCGCTGGCGTACCTGCGCCACTTCGAACTGGACACCCTCAAGATCGATCAGCTGTTCATCGCCAACATGCTCGATTCCTCGCGCGATGCCGCCATCGTCAGCACCATCCTCGAGCTGGGCCGCAACCTGGATCTGGAAGTCATCGCCGAAGGCGTGGAGACTCTGGAGCAGCGTGACTGGCTGATCGAGCACGGCTGCGAAATCATGCAGGGCTTCCTGGTTTCCCGCCCGCTGAGCGCCGAGGTGACCGGACGCTTCCCCCAGCAGGTGGACTGGGCCGCCAAGCGGCCCGAGCCAACGCTCTAGGCGCCCTGAGGGCCTGCGCCAGCAGCGCGCAGCCGCCGTCCATCGGCGCAGGCCGCGGACCAGGCGGCGTGCCAGAGCTGGCGGGACTTCCCGGGCCGGCACCTGGCCAGCCAAACCACCCACGCCACTGAACGAACACCCGTCCGTGCCTTCTTATGCAAGGGCCACAGGCACGGAGTAGGAAGCATGCGGGGCGCCGTCTTTCCATGGCGGGAAAACAACAGGTTCGAATTGCTGGTGGACGGCGGTCGGTTCTTTCCGGCCATGCTCGAATCCATCGCTGGCGCCAGTCGCCAGATCGATGTCGAACTCTATCTGGTGGAAGCCGGCAGCTGCTCCGAGCAGCTGCTCGTGGCCCTGACCGAGGCGGCCCGCCGTGGCGTCGCGGTACGCTGCCTGTTCGATGGCTTCGGTACCCTGCGGATGGATGCCGGCTTGCGCCGTCAGCTGGAGGAAGCCGGCGCCGAGCTGCGCGTCTTCAATCCCGTGCGCTTCGGCCACGGTCTGCACAACCTGCACCGCGATCATCGCAAGATCTTCATCATCGACGGCGCAGAAGCCTTCGTCGGTGGTAGCGGCGCGACCGACGACTTCTGGGATCCGGCCAAGAGCGACTGCAACTGGCACGAGGTGATGGTGCGCATCCAGGGGCCGCTGGTGGAAGACTGGCTGGCCCTGTTCGAGCGCCAGTGGGAAGCGGTCGGTCGCCGCCGCGCCTGGAAGCCGCGTCCGCGGCGCGGACGCGAGCGTCCACCGCCACCACCCGCTGCCCAGGAAGGGCAGGGCCGGGTGGCCTATGCCGACGCCCGCCAGCACCGTGACATCCTCCAGGCACTGATCCGTGCCCTGGTGGGCGGCCAGCAACGCATCTGGTTCGCCACCCCCTATTTCCTGCCGACCTGGCGCGTGCGCTGGGCGCTCAGGCGCGCGGCGCGCCGCGGCGTCGACGTGCGCCTGCTGCTCACCGGCCGGCACACCGATAATCCGCCGGTGCGTTTCGCCGGGCAGCGCTACTACCGCAGCCTGTTGCGCGCCGGGGTACGCATCTACGAATACCAGCCGAGATTCATCCACGCCAAGATGGTGCTGGTGGACAACTGGGTCAGTGTCGGCTCCTGCAACTTCGATCACTGGAATCTGAGGTTCAACCTGGAGGCCAATGTCGAAGCGGTGGATCGCGGCCTGAGTCAGGCGGTGGCGGCCAGCTTCGTCAAGGATTTCGCCCAGAGTCGCGAGATCACCCTGGAATTCTGGCGCAGTCGCCCCTGGTGGAGATGGGCACGCGAATGGCTGTGGGGTTCGCTGGATCGCCTGGTGATCGGTGTACTGGGTCGCGGTTAGCAGCCCCGGTTGTCAGGTGCGGGTAACATAACCGATCCGGCGCTGTTGGCCGGACCCATCGTCCCGCGGACGAGGCCAGACGAGTAACGCCTTAGTGCAGAATTTAGATAAACACCGCTTCATCGGTCTGGAGTGGCTCAGGTTCCTGATGGGTTTCTATGTGGTCGTCTACCACACCATCCATTTCTATCCCGAGCGCAAGACCATCCCCCTGCTGGACGAGATCACCAGCATGGGCTTCTTCGCCACCAGCACCTTCTTCGTGCTCTCCGGCTTTCTGCTCGCCCATGTCTATTGCGGTCGCGGCAGCCTGCGCGAGCCGGCGCGCAGCTTCTGGGTCAAGCGTTTCGCCAATCTCTATCCGATCCACATCTTCGCCCTGCTGCTGGCGATGGCGGTGGTGACCTGGATCGGCAGTCTGGGTATTCCGCCGGGCGCGGCCACGGCCAGTGTCCGCTTCGTGGTGTTCGACACCAACGAACCCCTGGCGCGAACCAACCCCGAACTGTTCCAGCACTTCATGACCAACGCGGAGCTGGCCTTCAACGCCGTGCTGCAGCTGTTCATGCTGCAGGCCTGGAATCCCTATTATCTGACCTTCAACGCGCCCCTCTGGTCGATCTCGGCGCTGTTCTTCTTCTATCTGACCTTTCCCAAGCTGGCCCCACGACTGATGACCAGCGAGCGTCCCTGGCAGCTGTTGCTGCTGGTCTGGGTGCTCTATCTGATTCCGCCGCTGCTGGTGATCGCCAACCAGAACTATGGCATGCCCTTCACCGGCCTTCTGCAGCGGGTGCCCCTGTTCCGCTTGCCGGAATTCCTCGCCGGCATCCTGCTGTATGCCATCTTTCGTCGCCAGCACGCGCGGGGCTGGGCGCCGTCGGAAAGGCAGCGGCTGTTGCTGGCGAGCTACCTGATCCTGAGTTTCGCCCTGGGTACGGCACTCTTCACCCATGGGCCCAAGTTCTGGTACTTCCTGTTCCATAACGGCCTGTTCCTGCCGTCGCAACTGATCCTGGTCTATCTGGCCGCGCTGGCCCAGGAACCGGCCAGCGAGCGGATCCGCCACTGGTCGCCGCGACTCGGCGGCGCTTCGCTGTCGATGTTCGCCCTGCATGTGCCCCTGTCGGGCATCTACATGACCCTGGAGCAGCTGATCGGCGGCGATCTCAAGGCCTGTCTGAGCGGCAATCGCGAGGTCTGCGTCGCCGCCGCCGGGGCCTATACCAATTCCATCGAATGGTACTGGCTGTTCCTGCTGGCAGTGGTGGTGCTCTGCGTGCTGTTCCAGGAGCGGCTGGTGGTGCCGACCCGCAAGCGCATCCTCAAGGTGCTGCTGCCGCGCCTGGCGCCGCAGCAGCCGCCGCCCCAGGCTAGCGGCGGAAGCCTTCGGCCATGACGAAGAAGCGCGCATCCAGCGCTGCCAGCGGCTCATGCAGCTGCTCCAGCTGGTCGGCCGCCCCGAACACCTCGAAGCGTTCCAGGGTGGCGATGGCCTGGGCCTGCTCCAGCAGATCGCCGACGTTGTCCAGGTGGGCCAGCAGCGCCTGGGCATCGCGATAGCCTTCGCGGCAGCGTGCCGTGGCGCCGTCGTAGCAGAAGCCATAGTAGAGGCAGCCGGGTTCGTTCCGGGTGCGTTGCAGCATGGCCTCGCCCAGGCGCTTGAAGGCCTCGACCTGATCGGGCTGGATGGCAAAGACGGGGGCCAGGCTGCAGACGGAATCGCTGGGAAGAGTAGGCATGGAAACTCCTGGGTCAGGGGCGATCTCCATGCGACCCCTGCCGAGGGGACGGCGCTCCCGTGAACTGACGGACGTCAGCCGCCGACCTGGGCGATCCAGTCGTTGAGGTTGTAGTAGTTGGTTACCCGCGCCACCTTGCCGTCGCGGATCTCGAAGAAGGCCCCCACCGGCAGGTGGTAGGTCTGGCCGCTGGCCGGCGGCAGGCCCTCGTCGCTGGCCAGGTACTCGCCATGGATGACGAATTCGGCGGCGGCGCGGCGCCCGCTGGGTTCGGCCATGACGACCAGATCGGTCAGGCGTTCGCGATAGCAGCGATTCATGTGTGCCATGAAGGCCGCGAAGGCGGCCTTGCCCACCTGACGCTCGCCCTGGTTGATGTCGTGGACCACATCCTCGGTGAGCAACTCCAGAAAGATGTCCATGTCGCCGGCATTGAAGGCGGCGTAGTAGGCGTCGATGAGGTCGGTCGTGGTCATGGCGGTTCCTGTCGTGAACGAAAAAATGGCCTTGCCCGCACATGGTAGGGTGCCGCTACGCGGCCGACATAGCCATTCACGTGTCCTGCTTAACCAGAAGAGTCCATGGACATCCAACTCCTCCACGGCGCTGCCATCACCCCGCTGATTGCCGAACTCGCTACCCTGCGCATCGCGGTCTTTCGCGAATTTCCCTATCTCTACGACGGCACCCTGGCCTACGAGTCCCGCTATCTGCAGACCTACGCCCAGTCGCCGGACAGCCTCTGCGTGCTGGTCAGCGATGCCGGCCGCGTAGTGGGCGCTGCCACCGCCTTGCCGCTGGCGGACGAGACCGCGGAATTCCAGCAGCCCTTCCTCGCCAGTGGCTGGCCAGTGGAGCGGATTTACTACTTTGGTGAGTCTTTGCTACTGCCGACCTACCGCGGCAAGGGACTTGGCCGGCGCTTCTTTGCCGAACGCGAGGCCCGGGCGCGGCGGCTGGGGCGCTTCGCCTGGTGTGCCTTTTGCGCCGTGCAGCGCCCGGACGACCATCCCCGGCGACCGCCGCACTACAGACCGCCACACAGCCTCTGGCAGCGTCAGGGCTTCACCGAACAGCCGACGCTGACCACCCAGTACCGGTGGCAGGATCTCGACGAAACATGCGAGTCGCCCAAGCCCATGACCTTCTGGCTAAAGGAGTTGCCATGATCCGCCTCGCCGCCTGTCAATACGCCATCGAGCTGCTGGAGTCCTGGGACGCCTATGCCGCGCACCTGACCGGCCTCTGCGAGGAGGCCGCGGCCGCAGGCAGTCAGCTGTTGCTATTGCCTGAATACGCCGGCCTGGTGCTCAGCGGCCAGCTGCCTCCCGACGAGCGCAGCGACCTGCAGGGCTCCATTGCCGGCATCCAGCCGCTGATTCCGGTCTGGCGCGACCTCTGCGAAGGTCTGGCGCGCCGGCTGCAGCTCTATCTGCAACCCGGCTCGTTGCCAGTCCTCGACGACGACGGCCGGTATCGCAACCGGGCCTGGCTATTCGGCCCCGAGGGCTGCCTGGGCCATCAGGACAAGCTGATGATGACCCGCTTCGAGCGGGAAGAGTGGGACATCGTCGGCGGCCGCGAAGGCCTGCGGACATTCCATACGGCCCTCGGGCGTCTCGGCATCCTGATCTGCTACGACAGCGAATTCCCGCTGCTGGCCCGCCACCTGGCCGAAGCGGGTGCGGACCTGATCCTGGTACCGAGTTGTACCGATACCGTCGCCGGCTTCCACCGGGTGCGGGTCGGTGCCCAGGCCCGGGCGTTGGAAAACCAGGTCGCCGTGTTGCAGTCGCCGACGGTGGGTCTGGCACCCTGGTCGCCGGCGCTGGACGAAAATGTCGGTCGGGCCGGGCTCTTCGTCCCGCCGGATCGTGGCCTGCCCGCGGACGGCGTGATCGCCCAGAGCGCAGAACTCTGTCCGGACGTCAGCCAGTGGCTCTATGCCGACCTGGATCTGGACGAGGTGCGACGGGTGCGGACCCATGGCCAGGTGTTCATCCGCCATGACTGGCTGGAGCAGTGGCAAGTACTGGAGCCCAGGCGCTGAATGAAAAAAGCCCAGCACTGAGCTGGGCTTTTTCGTGGGACGGAACCTAGATCTCGACGGCGAGGCTGTCGGCGATCTTCTTCTGCCACACCTGCGGGCCGGTGATGTGCACCGACTCGCCACGGGTGTCGACGGCCACGGTCACCGGCATGTCCTTCACCTCGAACTCATAGATGGCTTCCATCCCCAGTTCCGGGAAGGCCAGCACCTGGGAGCCCTTGATGGCCTGGGCCACCAGGTAGGCAGCGCCGCCCACGGCCATCAGGTACACCGCCTTGTGGTCCTTGATCGCCTCGATGGCGATGGGGCCACGCTCGGACTTGCCGATCATGCCCAGCAGGCCGGTCTGGTCGAGGATCTGGCGAGTGAACTTGTCCATGCGGGTCGCCGTGGTGGGACCGGCCGGGCCGACCACCTCGTCGCCCACCGGATCGACCGGGCCGACGTAGTAGATGAAGCGACCCTTGAGGTCCACCGGCAGCGACTCGCCCTTGTTGAGCATGTCGACCATGCGCTTGTGGGCCGCATCGCGCCCGGTGAGCATCTTGCCGTTGAGCAGCACGGTCTCGCCCGGCTGCCAGCTCTGCACCTCTTCCGGGGTCAGGGTGTCGAGGTCGACGCGACGGGCGCTCGGACCGGCTTCCCAGACGATTTCCGGATAGGCGTCCAGCGGCGGCGCTTCCAGACTGGCGGGACCGGAGCCGTCGAGCACGAAGTGGGCGTGACGGGTGGCGGCGCAGTTGGGGATCATGCACACCGGCAGGGAGGCGGCGTGGGTCGGGTAGTCCTTGATCTTGACGTCCAGCACCGTGGTCAGGCCGCCCAGGCCCTGGGCGCCGATGCCCAGCTGGTTGACCTTGTCGAAGATCTCCAGACGCAGCTCTTCCAGGCGATTCTGCGGGCCGCGGGCCTTGAGCTCATGGATGTCGATCTCGTCCATCAGCGATTCCTTGGCCAGCACCGCGGCCTTCTCGGCGGTGCCGCCGATGCCAATGCCCAGCATGCCCGGCGGGCACCAGCCGGCGCCCATGGTCGGCACGGTCTTGAGCGCCCAGTCGACGATGGAGTCGGACGGGTTGAGCATGGCCATCTTCGACTTGTTCTCGGAGCCGCCGCCCTTGGCCGCGACATCGATCTCCACGGTGTTACCGGGGACGATCTGGTAGTGGATCACCGCCGGGGTGTTGTCCTTGGTGTTCTTGCGGGCACCGGCCGGGTCGGCCAGGATCGAGGCGCGCAGGACGTTTTCCGGCAGGTTGTAGGCGCGACGGACACCCTCGTTGATCATCTCGTCCAGGCTCAGGGTGGCGCCGTCCCAGCGCACGTCCATGCCGACCTTGGCGAAGACGGTGACGATGCCGGTGTCCTGGCAGATCGGCCGGTGGCCGGTGGCGCACATCCGCGAGTTGATCAGGATCTGGGCGATGGAATCGCGCGCAGCGGCGGATTCTTCGCGCAGATAGGCATCGTGCATGGCCTGGATGAAATCGACGGGGTGGTAATAGGAGATGAACTGCAGGGCGTCGGCAACGCTCTGGATCAGGTCATCCTGCTTGATCACGGTCATGTACGCGCTCCTCTTGGCGGTTTCTTGCGTCTCGGCCACGGGCGGTGGCGAGACGGGCGCGCAATTCGGGTCGCACGGACCGGGCCGCGAAGGAGCCCGATCGGAGGGGTGGCCTGACACACTGAGAAAGGCCCACCCGGCCAGGGCGGCCGACCCGAGAGCGGCGCGGCAGTATAGCCTTTAAGCGGCCGGACGGCACACCACCTGGGTCGACGGTGGGCGATCAGCGCCTAGCGGCGTTCCAGGGCCGCCGGATTGACCAGATCGGTCGGCTGCTCGCCTTCGAGGGCAGCGATCAGGTTGTTCACCGCGCGTTCGGCCATGGCGTAGCGGGTCTCGTGGGTGGCCGAACCTATGTGCGGCAGGGTGACTACGTTGGGCAGTTCGAACAGCGGCGAAGCCTCCAGCGGTTCACGGGTATAGACGTCCAGACCCGCGCCGCGGATCTGGCCCTGGCGTAGCGCCTCGATCAGCGCCGGCTCGTCGATGACCGGGCCACGCGCCAAGTTGATCAGGATGGCGCTGGACTTCATCAGCCCCAGTTCGCGTGCGCCGATGAGGCCTTCGGTAGCGGCCGACAGCGGCACCACCAGGCAGACGAAGTCGGCTTCCCCGAGCAGGTCGTCCAGTTCGCGGCGCTGGGCACCCATCTGCTCTTCCAGCTCGGGCTTGGCGCTGTTGGCGGTATAGAGAATCGGCATGTCGAAGCCGAAGTGGCCGCGCTTGGCGATGGCCGCGCCGATGCGACCGGCGCCGACGATGCCCAGGGTACGGCCATGGATGTCGGTGCCGAAGTGTTCTTCGCCGATGCCCTTGCGCCAGAGTCCGGCCTTGACGAAGGCATCCAGCTCCGGCACCCGCCGGGCGGCGCTCACCAGCAGGGTGAAGCCAAGATCGGCGGTGGTGTCGGTGAGCACGTCCGGGGTGTTGGTGAGCAGGATGCCGCGCTGGGTCAGGTAGTCCACGTCATAGCTGTCATAGCCGACCGAGACGCTGGCGATGGCTTCCAGGGTGGTGGCCATCTCCAGCTCCTTCTCGCCCAGCTTGCGACTGGCGCCGATCAGGCCCTGGGCCTTGGCTGCGGCAGCAGCGAAGAGATCGAGGTTGGCACTGGTGGGAATCACCTCGACGGTGAAGTGTTCGCGCAGGCGTTCCACCAACTGTTCTGGCAGGCGGTTGAAGACCACTACGTGCTTCTTGCTCATCGATACCTCGGCGTGTGGAAAAAGGGGTCAGGCCAGACCGGCTGCCGCGAAACGCGGTAACGCGGGATGCTGCTCCAGCAGGGCGGCGAGACCCTCGCGGGTAGGCTCCTGATTGAAGTCCAGGCCCAGGGCCTCGCGGTGGATGCCGGTGGCGGCCAGCCACAGACAGTCGATGTCCGCCGCCACGGCGCCAGGTACGTCGGTCACCAGGGAATCCCCGACGAACAGCAGGCGCCGGGCACCGCGGGTGGCCAGTTCCTCGGCTGCACAGCGGAAGGCATAGGGATCGGGCTTGCCGTACCAGGTGACCGCGCCACCCAGGGCGGCAAAGCGATCGGCCAGCTTGCCGGCCGCATAGAAGGGTAGACCCCCGGACACCACGTTGCGATCCGGATTGGCGCAGAGAAAGGGTTTGTCCAGGGCGGTAGCCAGGGGCGCGAAGCGGGCTTCCAGCTCGTCCTCGGGGAAACTGCCGACGCCGAGGATGATGGCCGCCTGGTCGATATCCTCGACGAAGCGCGCGCGGATCTCCGCGGGCCAGCCCGCCTGGCCGGTGCCAGGACCGGAGAGGTAGATACCGCCTGCGCGGAATTTCGGATCCTGCTGAAAGGCGTCGATGGCCAACTGACCCGAGGTGGTGATGCCGGCGAAGAGTTCGCGCGGCACGCCCAACTTGCCAAGTTCTTCGACCATGCCGTCCGCATCGCGGGAGGCATTGCTGAGGAACCACACCGGCTTGCCCTCGGCGGCACGACGCTCCAGCCAGGCGCGAGCGCCGGGAAAGGTCTCGTAGCCGTCGATCAGCACGCCCCAGAGGTCGAGGATGAAGCCGTCATAGGCGGCCAGCGCCTCGTCCAGTTGATCGAGGCGGAGCAGGGTGGGAGCGGTCATGCGGCGGATCCGATGGCAAAAGGGGAAACGACAAGCCTAACCCGTTTTGCCGAGCGGCTGCCGAAAACACAGACACCGGCCTGAGCCGGTGTCTGTTTGGTGCCTGTTGGCAGTGCTTAGCGCGTTGGCGCCTTGCCGGCCTTGGCGACTTCCAGGGCCTGGGTGTCGACGCGGCCGTAGATGTCTTCGAAGCGGACGATGTCGTCTTCGCCCAGGTAGCCACCGGACTGCACTTCGATCAGCTCCAGCGGTACCTTGCCGGGGTTGGCCAGGCGGTGCACGGAGGTCATCGGCAGGTAGGTGGACTGGTTCTCGGTCAGCAGGAAGACCTTGTCGTCACAGGTGACCTCGGCGGTACCGGAGACCACGATCCAGTGCTCGGCACGGTGGTGGTGCATCTGCAGCGACAGCTGGGCGCCCGGCTTGACGGTGATGCGCTTGACCTGGAAGCGCTGGCCCATGTCGATGGAGTCGTAGGAACCCCAGGGACGGAAGACTTCCTGGTGTGCCTTGACCTCGTTGCGATTCTGCTTCTCGAGGGCATTGACCAGCTTCTTGACGTCCTGGACCTTGTCCTTGTGGGCGATCATGACCGCGTCCTTGGTTTCCACCACGACCACGTTTTCCAGACCGACCAGGGTCACCAGCTTGCCGTTGCCGTGTACCAGGCAGTTGCGGCTGTCATGCAGGACGACGTCGCCCTTGATGACGTTGCCGTTGCTGTCCTTGGCATGCACGTCCCACAGCGCGGACCAGGAACCTACATCGTTCCAGCCGGCGCTCATGGGCACCACGCAGGCGCGGGTGGTCTTTTCCATCACGGCGTAGTCGATGGAATTGTCCGGGCAGACGGCGAAGGTGGCGGCATCGATGCTGATGTTGATGCCGTCGATGCTGCTGCGCTCCAGTGCCAGCAGGCAGGTGTCATAGATGTCGGTGTCGTGCTTCTTCAGCTCTTCCAGGAAACGGCTGGCGCGGAACAGGAAGATGCCGCTGTTCCAGCAGTAGTCGCCGGAGGCCACGTATTCGGTGGCGGTGACGGCATCGGGCTTCTCGACGAAGCGCTCGACGCGCGACACGCCCTGGGGCAGGCCGTCGTTGGAACCGGTCTTGATGTAGCCGTAGCCGGTCTCGGGCGCGGTGGCCGGAATGCCGAACAGCACCATCTCGCCACGCTCGGCGGCGGCGGCGGCCTGTTGCAGGGCGGCCTTGAATTCGGCTTCGTCCTCGATCACGTGATCGGCGGGCAGCACCAGCATCAGGTCGTCCTTGCCGTCAGCGACCAGTTGCATGGCAGCGATGGCCACGGCCGGCGCGGTGTTGCGACCGAAGGGTTCCATGATCAGCGCCTGGGGCTTGCACTCGACGGCCTTGAGCTGCTCTTCCACCAGGTAACGGTGTTCGGCGTTGCAGACGATGATGGGGCAATCGATGCTGCCCTCGCAGCCCAGGCGATTGATGGTCTCCTGGAACATGGTCTGTTCGCTGGTCAGGGCCAGGAACTGCTTGGGGTAGAGCTTGCGCGAGAGGGGCCAGAGTCGCGAGCCGCTACCACCGGACAGGATGACGGGAATCATGGGCGTTACTCCTTCAGCGTCTGCTGATTTGTGGCCGCTGTCCCTGAGGTCGGGACGAAGCGTCCATGCTTCGAAAGATCAACCGGCCGAAAGGTCGACCGGTACAAATTGAACGTGCGGACTGATTGCCATTGGCCAGCATCACCCGGGGCAAGGACCAGACAAAGACAGAATCAAACGAAAGTGGTTCTCAGCGAATTTTCCTTTTTTCGGAAAGGCAGCGGTTTTGAGATGTCCGGCAACTTTTCGCGCCTGGAACGTCTCCGCTACGGGGCTGAAACCTTTTTTATTGGAGGGAGATGACAGTCTTTCACGGATGGCAGGCACCGAATGTGACCCTCTAGCCAGTTCGATGGCCCAGCGTGCGGGCAATTGTGCCATCCGTCGATTCGCTCGGCTAATTCGGCGGTGTGTCGCGCAGAAACACCAGCTTGTCGGCCGAGGAACGCTCGGTCGAGTAGCGGTAACCCTGGTCATCGAAATCGCGCAGTTCGTCCACCTTGGAGACGCGTTGCTTGATCACGTGCCGTGCCATCAGGCCCCGTGCCTTCTTGGCGTAGAAGCTGATGATCTTGTAATCGCCATTTTTTAGGTCGCGAAACTCCACATCCACGACCCGGGCCTGCAGGCGCGCGCGGCGCACCGCGCTGAAATACTCGTTCGAGGCCAGATTCAGCAGGACCTCGTCACCCTGGGCCGCGAGATCCGCCTTGAGCCAGTCGCTGATACGATCGCCCCAGAAGGCATAGAGGTCCTTGCCGCGCGGATTGGCGAACTTGGTGCCCATCTCCAGGCGATAGGGTTGCATCAGATCCAGCGGACGCAACAGGCCATAGAGTCCGGACAGCATGCGCAGGTGCCGCTGGGCGAAGTCGAAGTCGTCTTCCTCGAAGTCCTCGGCGGCCAGGCCGGTGTAGACGTCGCCTTTGAACGCCAGCAGCGCCTGCTTGGCATTCTCCGGCGTGAAATCCGGGGTCCAGCTGCCGAAGCGGGCGACATTGAGGGTGGCGATCTTGTCGGACACCCCCATGAGCGCGGCGACCTCAGCCGGGGCGAGCTGGCGGAGCCCGTCGATCAGTTCGCGGGAATGCTCCAGGTATTGCGGCAGGGTATGGCGGGACGTGCTCGGCGGCGTGCTGTAGTCCAGGGTCTTGGCGGGGGATATCACCATCAGCATCGGCTTGGCTCCTCTTGGCGAGGCGCCATTCTAGAAGTCTCCGCCGCCGGGCTCCAGTGGGCCTTGCCGATAGGATCGATAGGTATTGACCACGTTCCCGGGGCGAGGTTGCCGGGTCAGGCGGCAGGAAACAGGGGCGCGCGAAAAAAATCGGGTACGACCAAAAAAAGCTTTTGTGCCTCAGGTCTTTTGCGTTATTACCGAAGTGTCCGTCGCATCTCCCGGGTCCCGTGCCCTCATGTTGGCCGGTCCGTGAACCCGTTGCTGGAGCGACGGCACCTTTCGCAGCGGAGCGTCGTCTGGCGCTCCGTCGACAGGCTTGCGAGTCAAGCGTTTCTACGAGGTGACCGAGTATGGATGATCACGGACGTTCCC